>JAASSH010000017.1 GCA_021767985.1 Gammaproteobacteria bacterium
ACTGAACTGCACCATGATTTCGCGCACCGTGATGAACTCCTGCAACGCGGTAGTCTGAAACATGATGCCGGCTTCGTTGCGAAACTGCGATCCCAGCGCCGCCCCCTGGTAGAGAATAGTTCCGGCATCCGGCATCTTGATACCCTCCATCATTTCGATGGTCGTGGTCTTGCCGGCGCCGTTGGGCCCGAGCAGGCCGAAACAGCCGCCCTGCCGGATCTCGAAGCTGACGTCGTCGACCGCGGTTAGCGAGCCGAAGCGCTTGACCAGGTTTGATACTTGCAGGATGACGGGCATGGCGATCTCGAACAGGGTGCGCAAAGTATAAACAGCCTGCCGGGTTAAAACTACCATGCCCGGCGCGCACTCGTAAGAACCGGTCATTCCTGCATCGGGAATGATACCCGGTATGCCCTGCATCGAGCATTGCCACCTTGCCCTTGATGGAGGTAGGCAACTCCCCGACATCTATCTTATACTCGGGCGTTATGGGCGAAGAAATCCAGAAAGAGCATTTCGAACAGGCCGACTACGACCGCTTCCAGCGGCGGCTGGAGCAGGAAACCGAAGTGGTGCGCGCGCTGTTTGCCGACAAAGCTTTCGACAACGAGAGTCGCGTGCTCGGTTACGAACTCGAGCTCTGTCTCGCCGACGGCAGCGGCAATCCAAGCAAGAATAATATCGACATCATCGATGCCACCGCGAACCCGCTATTCACCTCCGAGCTCGCCAGGTTCAACATGGAGATCAACGGCAACCCCTTCCCATACAGGGGCGACATTTTTAACCGCGTCGAGGCCGACCTGAATGACCTGTTTCAGCAGGCGGACGAGGCCGCGCGGAGTTTCGACACTCGCATCGGCATGTTCGGCGTGTTCCCCAGCGTGACGCAGGAGCACCTTAATCCCGACGGCTACATGACCGAGCTGCATCGCTACAACCAGCTCAACCGACAATTGCTCAGCATGCGCGGCAAGCCGATCCACCTCCTGCTGGACGGTGACGAGCAGCTCGAGGTCGAAAAACACGATGTCATGCTCGAGGCACTCGCGACGTCGCTGCAGATCCACCTGCAGGTACCCTTCGATGAAATCGTGCCGACCTACCACGCCGGGCTCTGGTCGAGCATGCTAATTCTGGGCGCGACCGCCAACTCGCCGCTGGTGCTCGGCAAATGCTGCTGGCAGGAATCTCGCATCGGCATCTTCAAACAGGCAGTCGACACCCGCAGCGCGCAGGAGATCGAGGATCACATCATCCCGCGCGTGCACCTCGGCAAACGCTATATCGACTCGCTGCTCGACCTGTTCGAAGACAATTTTTACTACAGCCCGATCCTGCCCGAGGTTATCGATCGCCCGCTCGAGGATCTGCATCACCTGGCGCTGCACAACGGCACCATCTGGCGCTGGGTGCGCCCGATCATAGCGCGCAACAAGGATGACTCTTATCACCTGCGCCTGGAATTACGCGTGGTGCCGTCAGGGCCAACCCTGGTCGACACCCTGGCCAACATCGTCTTTTATGTCGGCCTGACCGAGGGCCTGAAGTCCCTCGGCGATATCCTGACACGGGTTCCCTACGAAACCCTCGAAACCGACTTTTACCGCGCCGCGCGCGAGGGCCTTGGTGCCAGCGTGCACTGGCCCGACGGGCAGGAATTGCCGTTGAAACAACTGTTGCTCGAACAGGCGCTGCCGCTGGCGCGCGCAAATCTGAAGCAGGCGGGCATCGAAGACACTGATCGCTGGCTCGACATCATCGAGGCCCGCGTCAGGCGAGAGGCTACCGGCGCGCACTGGATCAGCAGTCATTGGAAGCGCTTCGGGGACAGCGCGCGACTGGTGCGCGAATACATCGACCAGGCGCAAACCAACCAGCCGGTCCACCTGTGGCAGGACCCCGGCGCATGATCGAAAAATTTGACCGGCTGCACGGTCTGCCCGACGGATTTTTCGACATTACCACGGCAAATATCCGCAGCCTGTTTCCTAATCCAACCCTGATCCAGCTCGACGGCAGGGACCCCAGGTTCCTGTTCGTATCCATCCTGCTGCACGGCAACGAGTACACCGGCCTCAAGGTCATGCAAAAGATCCTGGCGGACCACGCCCACGACCTGCCGCGCTCGATCCTGCTGTTTATTGGCAACGTACACGCCGCCGAAGCCAACCGACGCCTGTTACCGGGCCAGGTCGACTACAACCGCTGCTGGCCCGGGCACGACCTGGAACCGAGCCCGACCTCGGGCATGATGCAGCGCGTGATCGAAATTGCCCACGGCCTGCCGCTGTTCGCGGCCATCGATATCCATAACAACACCGGCAAAAATCCGCACTACGCCTGCATTACCGATCCCACGATGGAAAACCAGAACCTGGCGGCGCGCTTCAACCGCGTTGGAATGGTGTTCAACCACCACGGCGTCTGCACCATGGCCTTTAACGGGATCTGCCCTGCGGCGACGCTGGAATGCGGTTTGCCGGGAGACCCGAAAGGAATCGAGCACGCCTGCCGCTTCATGGAGGACATGCTGACGCTCGACGAGCTGCCGCACAAGCAGCCGACGCGGCACGCGCTGCACCTGGTCGAATCACACCTGACCCTGAACATACCCGAGGATGTCAGCTTCGAGTTCGATCCGGGCGCCGACGCGGACCTGCGATTCGAGCCCGATTTCGAGGAACGCAACTTCACGCTGTTCGATCCGCAGCAGGTATTCGGTTATACCCGGATCGCGCGCCCGATTTCGATTACGGACACCAACGGTCACGACGTCACCGATGACATCATGCGAGTAGAGGAAGGCAAGATTTACCTGAACAACACCATGATGCCGGCGATGATCACACAGGATAAGCTGGTCGTGCGACAGGACTGCCTGTGCCACCTGCTTCAGGATTACCTGCATCACGAGGTCGAGTTCTAGCTCCCCCCGGGGTTTCCGAAGAAAAACCGGGCTAGATGTCAGGATTCTCGATTGTACCCGGCCCCTTGAATATCGGATGAAGCTGGGTGCAGGTAAGCCGACCCTCCGAAAAACAGTGTTTCGGGATGTTTGTATAAATGGGTCGCCCGTCGCCAGTCACATGAGGAATGAATGTTAACGGAGCTTCGTGAGGCGGCCCCTCGTAAGGATGCGCGGCCGCGCTGAACGCTATAAACAGTCCGATGATGAGCAATACGATAACCAGGATGATGTGCCGTTTCATAAATTACTCGTTAATAGCTACGACGGGATCATTCTACGCCAATTGCGAAAAAATAAAATTCACGCCGGGATAAAAAACGAATCCGCGCGATCGGAAACAGCTCTCCATAAATTCAGTGGCTGTAGCACTGAGTCTAGTCAATCTGAATCGTTTACCCACGCCATTTGGCAAACTAATTCAGATCACCACTGGAGCGGATGTATTCCGGCGCCTCCTGTCGCGGACCGGTAACTTTTTCTTTCCAGAAATGCCCGCGTTAACGGTATCCCCGGCGCACTCGGGCATTAATTACCTCGATTGGCGATATCGATAATTCTTGCTCCCTATTTTCCGCTTGAATAAGTAAACTTTTCTTACCAGATACCTAACCGCTGGTTTGTCCGAGTGAATGTGCTTACCGGGAGGCAAACTCAAAACAGGCTACGGCTTGAAATGGCAGCTGCGATTGCACAAGTTAATGTAATCAACCACCACCAAAAACCTCCGCTGATGATCTTAATTGCATCTTCACGATTATCGGCCTCGATAACTTTAGACCGCAGCGATTCAGTGTTTCTAACCAGGTAAAAACGGAATATGTAACTGGCTGCAATAATACCAATTGCAATTGACGAAAGTATCAGGGAATCAGGCGATCTCTTCTCGTCGATAAGAAAAATAACACCGGCCAGGATTAGTGGAAACAAAAACAAGATTACCCAAATGCCGTAAGCGCTGACGGCCGATAACTTTAAAAATACTCTTCCCAGGTGTTGTTTATCTTCCACTTTCGGTATGGTCTTCTAGCGGCTTGAAGCTGCGGTGAGGCGAGCGTTTGTTCAGCGAGATGAGTTTGTTTTGTGAGAATAGGAATTTCAGGATCTAGCCCCCTGCGTCGAACGGAATAAAAAGGTCGAATAGATAGAATGATATCGCGAGAGCCAGTACGAACGATAAAAAAGACATCGCAACGTCCCACCTGTGATCAGGGTTACTGAATTGCCATGGCGTACCCAGACGAATTACAAATTTTCGCGCCTTAAGTTTTTTGCTGATTGCCTGAAACAATGGCAGGCAGATACCGAAGTAAACCAGGGCAAACATGGCAATGAGTAGTAGAAACTGAATTCTAAGCCTCCATTGACAAGCCACACAAAAGCTAAATTATAAGGTTTTTTTCCGATTAATTATCATCGTGCGAATACCGGGCGTCCGAAAATCGTAACAGAACGGAGCTCAGCGCACGATCTTCAGCGTTTCCCCTGGAGAAATTCGGCTGCAAAATATCGAAAACCAGATCCCTGCAACCGATGGCAAAGCATTGCCAAATTGACCTATAGATATCTTACCGCTGGCCAGTTAACCCAGTAACTCCGGCCTTACCATCCAGTTGATCTGCCAGTTCCCTGTTTCGGCTAATTCCAGGCAAACGACACTCCCCGGTTGATAGGTGACGAGCATATGGTTGTCGTCGCCGATAACCAGCTGCGATACCAGTCTTGCCATAAACGGCAGATGACCGACCACCAGAGTATCCCCGCCCCCGCTGGCAGATTGGAAGTCAAACGCGCCCGGACTATCGTTTGGATTAATCAGATCGCTGGTCTCCAGTTGCAGCATGGGCGCGATCTCCGCGGCCAGTATCTCGGCTGTTTGTTTAGCGCGCAGCTTACCGCTGTGGATCGCCCGCTTCACCTCCACCCCGGCATGTTTGAGCGCCGTGGCAACCCGCTGTACATCCTGTATGCCCTGCCCGGTTAGCGGGCGCTCCGGATCAACCTCTTTGGCCACCGCCTCGCCGTGTTGTACCAGGTAAATCTTCATATGCGTCACCTTAGCCCGTTTCAAAAATTTTCAGAATGGCGACCGTCCGACCGCCACTCTTGTCCTGCACCCAAACGCATCGCAGCAACACTGCCAGGCCTTTTGTCGCGATGAAACATATCGCCTGAAATCAGACCCCGACAACGGTATCCAACCACGAGGGATAAGACTTCGAATGCGCAGCGACAAGATCAATACCGGTCAGATCATCAAGAAAAGCCCCGACAACCTCGGTGAATGCGCCGCTCATCGCGGAGTCATCGGGAAACGCTTCGACCGCGAGCGAGCAATACGCATTGCCCTCGATTTGCAGATCCGTCAGTTCGATCCCGAGACCGCGATCAATCCGGGCGGTCGATCCAACCTCTTCCGGCTGACCGGTAATGGTACTGATACGAATCTTGCGTAACGCGCGAACCTTTTTCACCGCAATCGTCCGCAAATCCTGCTCGTGTCCGGTCAAGAACAGGTTTTTATAAGCCGCCGGCATATTCGGATAGGACCACTTAATCCAGCGTTCGACGTTACCCTGGTGTCGTCCACCAAAAATCTGGGTTCCGAGTGCAGCCACACGACCCTTGATTTGCAGTTCGCCCTCGCGCCACTTGATTCCCATATCGATGCTGCCGGGCATGATCAGGTAGATGTCGGGTTGATCGTCGAGCCGCCCTTGCCAAATCGGTGGGCCGACATCAGGATTTCTCGCGAAGGGCACCACCATCTCGAACCAGCGCCTTAACGGCTCATGTTGATCGGAGGTTCCATCGAAAAACCATCGAACCTCGTGACTGGAAAACGGAATAGTTTTCTCCATCGGAATCTCAGTTTTTCTTCTGCTTGTGGATTTTTTTGGGATTGTAAACCCGCAACTTGTCCGTACTCCTGGGACGAGCGTTTACCCGCTCCTCGTTGACCTCACGTATTTCTTTCAGGATTTTGGGATTTCTCCACAGGATCGTCGACATTGGCTCGGGCGAGACCCTGATCAAGGTACAGGGCGTCTCGGCCCTTACGGTTGCGCTGCGCTGGTGACTATGGTGTTTTTGCCTCTCGAGCAGGGTAGATTCACCCATGAAATCACCCCTGGAGAATTCGGCCATGAAATGCTCCCGGTTCATTGCATCTTTCATCCACCGGGTCGCCGTTCCGTCGACCAGTATGTAGAAGTCCTTACCTTTTTCAAATCGATCGATAATCGTGTCGCCGGCTAAAAAGGTCACGATCGCGGCATTATTCTCCAGGTACTCGTAATCCCTGTCTTTCATCTCGCTGAACAACTCGATGTCTTTCAATAGCTCGGTGATAGTACCGACCGAATCTGCAAATACGAGAGGTGATTTATCGATCTCCCTGAGCGCCGTTTTTACCTTGTCCTGTATCAGGTTGAACCCCTTGGCACCGAGGTCGTCGTGAAGAAACTCTGACTTGACCCGGTTCCAGCCGCTATTGATCATCGAGCGGGTCGTGAGTCGCTCTACATACTGCGGGTAGAACTCCGGGTAATAAACTTTCATTTGCTTTAACTGCCTGCGGTAGTATTTTTTTCGTTCGTTATAGACAGCTATCACCTTTTCCCTGGTCTCTTCGAGCAGGTCGTCCTGTTCCTTCAGCATGGTTATCACGTCATCGCATGACAGGATGTGCGCGACATTGCGCTGCACGCGTTGAACCATCCTTAGCTCCTGGTATTTCGAAAGCAATCCGGAAAGCCAGTGTTTTTCGCGGATTTTAGCCAGGAACGAGTCCTCGAGCCGTTGAAACAGGCTTTGTTCCTCTGTCTCTGCTTCAGTTCCGATTCTGCCCTCACCGAGACGCAGCGATTCCTGCACCTCATGCAGCCTGTTGTTCATGTCCAGGTAGATATACTGGCTGATAACGCCATTCTTGTAGAGCGATTGCAACGATTCCCGCTCCACGCGATAGGCGCGGAATTCGGCGAAATACTCGTCGTCTTCGTGCGAATCCTCGTTAGCTTCGTCGAGTTCACTGGTAAAGGCTTGATGAATCTTGTCCGACAATGGCTCGACTGCGCCCTTGGGCAGTACTTTACTCGAGGCCAGGGCCGCCAAATACCTGGTGGAAGTTTCTTCGGCGCTGTGTAGCGAATTTCTATATTCCAGGCTTTCTCCCCGGGAAATTTCGCTCAAACCCAGAAAATGCATCAACGGACGTATGCTGGGCGCGCTTACCAACAGGGTAAACAACACCACGCCGAGGGTGATCTCGAACAGAAACTGGCGTTCCGGCAGATCGCTCGGGATCGAAAGCACCACGGCAATGGCCAATCCACCCTTGAGACCGCCCCACCACATGATATGACGTTCGCCCAGGCTGATGTGCGGCAACCGAAACCGTTTTACCGCCAGCGGCACCAGGCTATAAACCGACAACGCGCGGGCACTCAAAACCAGCGCGATCGCGATGGCGATGGGCCCGAGCTGGTTGAACAGGGCACCCGTACTTACCGATAATCCCACCAGCAGGAACAGCAGCGAATTGCAGGACAGGGCGATGACCTCCCATACCTCGTGGATCGAATGGGTCGTATCCTCGCGAAACCGCGTGACGCCGAAGCGTCGCAGCGCGATCGCGGAGCCAACCACCGCCATGACGCCCGAGACGTGGAAACTGTGTTCCGCGATGACGAAGCTGGCGTAGGCGATGATGATGGAAGACGTCAGGATCACCGCGATTCCGCTTTGCATGCGGTACAGCAATTCACAGGCGACAAAACCCAGGAAAGCCCCGAACAGTGCACCGCCAATGAATACCCTCAGGAATTCCAGGAATATGTTGTCGGCATCCGACCAGCCGATACCGCCCCCTTCCACGGCGATACCCAGCAGTATCGAGAAAGCCACGATTGCGGTTGCGTCGTTAAGCAGGGACTCGCCCTCGACCAGCACGTTCAACCGGTTTGGCGCACCCAGTTCCTTGAACAGCGCGACCACGGCAACCGGGTCGGTCGCGGATATGAGCGCACCGAAGACCAGTGCAACGATGAGCTTGATATCCAGGGCCCACCAGATACCCAGACCGACGACGAAGGTGGACATGAGCATCGCGGGAATCGCGAGGATGAGAATCGGTGGCAGATCCTTGAGCATCTGCCGCGCATCCAGCGCAAACCCGGATTCGAATATGAGTGCGGGCAGAAATATGAATAACATGATTTCAGGGCTGAGATTAAATCCCTGCAGCGATTCCATGAAATGAAACGTGCGCGACAGCTCGCCCAGCAGCATGCCAATCAGGACCAGGATTACCGTGAACGGAACCGGCAGGTTTCGGCAGATACCCGTGACCAGCATGGCAATGCCGAGTAATACTACCAATACATAGATAATCTCTGAAGCTGGCATAATTATTTGCTCAGATCAGGCGGTTCCTCAGATGCATCGTTATTCTTGGTTTGAACACTCCCTGAAGAACCAGATCCCAATTTACAAGAATAAATTCTGTAAGAATCTATATATTGATTTGAATCAAGGGACGACGTCGAGCAATGAAATCAAACCCGCCGGTTTGATAGCGAAAGACAAATAAAAACCCGCCGAGGCTGCCCGCGGCGGGTTTTTCATGTTTTCGCGAGATCCCGGGACGCCGCAGCGCGGCTCGCGCGAGGCTCGCGGTCAGGCTTTACAACGCGGCGTCGAGTTCGGGTACTGCCTCGAACAGGTCCGCAACCAGGCCATAATCGGCGACCTGGAAAATCGGCGCTTCGCTGTCGTTGTTGATCGCGACGATGACCTTGCTCTCCTTCATGCCGGCCAGGTGCTGGATCGCGCCCGAAATGCCGACCGCGATATAAAGGTCTGGCGCGATAACCTTGCCGGTCTGGCCGACCTGCAACTCGTTGGGTACGAATCCCGAGTCAACCGCTGCGCGCGACGCGCCAACCGCTGCACCGAGCTTGTCGGCTACCGAATGCAGCATGCTGAAATTGTCGCCGGACTGCATGCCACGACCGCCGGAGACGACGATCTTGGCCGAGGTCAAATCGACCTGGTCATTGTCCGAAAGCGCCTGCGATACCCAGCTCGACAGGCCGGCATCAGCGCCACCGCCGATCTGTTCGACGCTGGCCGATCCGCCTTCGGCGGCCGCGGCTTCGAACTTGATCGTGCGCACGGTAATGACCTTGATGGCGTCGGCGGACTGCACCGTGGCCAGCGCGTTGCCGGCGTAGATCGGGCGCACGAAGGTGTCATCCGACTTGACCTCGACGATGTCGGAAATTTGCGCGACATCGAGCAACGCCGCCGCCCGCGGCATAATGTTTTTGCCATAGGTCGTGGCGGAAGCCAGTATGTGGGTGTAATCGCTTGCCTGTTCGACGATCAGCGATGCCAGGTTTTCCGCGAGGTGATGACCGAAGGCCGGGTTATCGGCAACCTTGACCTTGTTGACGCCGGCGATTCCAGCCGCCGCCTCGGCGACCGCGGCGCAATTCTCCCCTGCGATCAGCAGGTCGATGTCACCGCCAATTTGCTGCGCGGCCGTGACGGCGTGCAGGGTTGCGGCGGCTACTTCGTTATTGTCGTGTTCGACGATTACCAGATTACTCATGACTAAATCACCTTCGCTTCGTTGCGCAACTTTTCCACCAGCTCACCGACGCTGTTGACGATGACGCCAGCGGCGCGGCCTTCAGGCTCCTCGACGTTCAGAGTAGTCAGCCGATTTGCGGTATCCAGGCCCAGGCTATCGAGCTCGATCTTGTCCATCGGCTTGCGTTTGGCCTTCATGACGTCGGGCAGCTTGACATAGCGTGGCTCGTTCAGGCGCAGGTCGGCGCTCATGACTGCCGGCATCTTCACCTGGATTGTCTCGAGACCGGCGTCGACTTCACGGGTCACGGTCGCCTGCTCGCCCTCGATCTTGATTTCCGACGCGAAGGTCGCCTGCGACCATCCCAGCAGTGCGGACAGCATTTGCGTGGTCTGGTTGGAATCGTCGTCGATTGCCTGCTTGCCGCAGATGACCAGGCCGACGCCTTCCTGCTCGGCAACCTGCTTCAGCACCTTGGCAATCGCCAGCGGCTCGAGACTGTCTTCGGTCACGACCTGGATCGCGCGATCGGCGCCCATGGCGAGGCCATGCCGCAGGGTTTCCTCGGTCTTGCCGCCACCGACCGATGCCACGATTATTTCCTCGACGATCCCCGCTTCACGCATCCGCAATGCTTCTTCGAGGGCGTTTTCACAAAAAGGATTCATCGTCATCTTGGCATTCGCCAGGTCGACGCCCGAACCGTCCGCTTTGACGCGTGCCTTGACCTGGGGGTCGAGGACGCGCTTCACACATACCAGTATTTTCATTACGCTGTCAGCTTCTCGTTTTGGGGATCGAAGAGACCACTTCGATCACCGTCACCTAAAGTAATACCGGGTATCCCGACTCATAACCCGGTGCCAATTTCACGTCACCCAATCTCACGGTAACGTATCGAAAGCATTCGAAACCCCGCTTCCGTCGGTCGACAGGCGACCGCTTACCGATCGATTCCTGCCCCTTACCGGGCGCTCAAAAACACCGCTGACCCGATCCGAAGGCCGGGTATTCTAGCGACAATTCCCATGGAATCAAGCGAGGCCCGGGGACATAAAAACCCGTCGTAAGCGGCGAATGTTATCACACAGCTCGACGGGGTGAGATTTATGCGCGACTGATGATTGTCTATTTGCGTCAATACCCGCGCACTGGCCTGCTCCAGACTCCCGTTCGCGACCTGCCACTAGCTATTGACGTACCAACCTTGTCCGGCCCTGGCAAAAAAAACTATCCAGGAAAGGTTGACGAATTTCTTTTTTGGGAATATATTCCCAAATATCGATATTTTAATTTTAACCAATTCCCGATTTCTCGGCCCCTGGAGATCCAGACATGACTATAGATTCAGCTATTACCCAAGGAGTTAAAGGCCTGTTCGCAACAGGATTGGTCACGTTGCTCGTCGCCTGCGGCGGCAGCGGCGGCGGCAGCAGCAGCAATGGCGACATTTCGACGGGCTCCGTACCGGTTGCCACTCGCGGCGTCATTACCCAGCTCGGCAGTATCCA
>JAASSH010000228.1 GCA_021767985.1 Gammaproteobacteria bacterium
CACCCGACGGAATTTGTGCTCAGGGAGGACCAGAACCCGAAAGGGTGATTCAAAGAATGGATTCCGACGGCGATGGCCGAATCAGCCAGGACGAGTGGCTGCGCCCGCCCCAGGCATTCAACCGCATCGACCGCGACAAGGACAGGTTTGTCACGCTGGAAGAGTTGAGAGCGTTTAAAAAGAAACGTTTCTCGGGCCAGAACAATTCCAGGATGAATACTGGCGACAACGTCGGGGCAAATCCCGAGAGCAATAGTAACGTCGATGCCACACCGGCGCCCAGTTACGATGGCCCCGTTTACGAAATCATCGACACGCATGTTCATCTTGGGGCCGGGCCAAAGCAGCGGAACTTTGCCGCTGGCGCATCCGAAGCACTCTCGAAAATGCCTGAGCGACATGTCGCCATGGCGGTTTTCTTGCCAATACCACAGGTTCACCATGACCAAAGCCGTTACGACTACAGGGAGTTACGGCGCGTAAGCCGCTCTGAGCGAATCAGAGTCGCCGGCGGTTCTGGTATATTAGGCAATATACTGCACGGTTCGGAAACCGTATCGTCCGATCAGATAGAGTATTTTCGCAGTTTAGCCCAATCGCTAGCCGACGACGGGATCGTCGCCTTTGGAGAAATCGGTCTCTATCATTTTGCGATACCCCGAATCGGTAACAAGTTTGGTAGCGTGCCGCTGACTCATCCATTACTGGATACTCTTGGCGATGTCGCTGCGAAAACAGGCATTCCAATCGACGTTCACTTCGATGTTGTCCCCCGGGATTCGAGCCTGCCTAAGCAGCTTGCAGGTGCGGGAAACCCAGGCTATCTCGAAGCCAATCTTGCTCAATTCGAACGGTTCCTGTCACGTAACCGAGAAGCAAAGATTGTATGGGCTCACGCAGGGCTTGAAATTACGCCTTTCCGGACCGCCCAACTATGTGCAGATCTGCTTCAACGTCATAATAACCTTTACATGAGCATCCGCCTGACGAGGGGATCACCAAAACCGTCTGCAGCGATGGATACGAGCGGGCAGCTAAAGAACGAATGGAAGCAACTTTTCACAAGATTTCCCGATCGTTTCGTTTTCGGTAGCGAGTCAATGTACGGAAGTTCAATGAGCTCTATGTTCGATTATCAGTTTGTCCTGTATCAGAAACTGTTGGCACAGCTCCCTCCGACCGTGGCACGGAAAATTGCTTCAGAGAATGCACTAATCATTTATCCATTGGGAGGGAGTCAGCAGTAGATTTTGATGGACTGTGATACCTCCGGAGTTTGGGATATTAGCGGCAGCCTTGGGTTGCGGTTTCAATCGGTCAATGCAACACCTAATCTCTACCTGTAGAGAGGAGGATGTTGTAAATGAAAATGCGACCGAGGATTTATTACACTGAAGAACAAAAGGCATTGATGTGGGATCGCTGGCAGAAAGGCGAATCCCTGAGCGCGATTACCCTGTAGATAGATAATTGCCAGTTTCATTTGCGCGCACTTGCTGTCGGCCGCGGCGCGGTGTTCGAGGGATCCAATCGTTTGAAGAAATTGCTTGTCTGCGCTCGAACTGGCAGGCATCACGGAGCTGAAAATGCCCAGAAGCAAAACTAAAAGCAGGCTTGCGATTTTTCCCGACATCGAAGCAATTGCCCCAGATAAATTAACAGGGTTTATACGCGGATATCGTTAAATCGGATCTCAGAGCGCAAATCCGTTGGCGGCAATTACGAATTTAAATCCTTTTGAATCAACGCCTTGCGGCATGCAATCGGTGTTCGTGTAAATGCAGGTAGTGCGGCAGTACCGTGTCATAAATTTCCCGGACGCGGTCCGGCGCCTCGGAAATGTCGATATAGCGGCGCGGCTGCGCCTTGAGGCCGTCGGAATCGCGCAGGTTGGCGTGCCAGGAGCCGCCGTCATACCAGCTGACCTCGTCGCGCGCGCCGGGCTCCCAGCTGAGCGCGGCCTCGATGTAGGGAATGCCGACCGCGTTACAGTAAGCCTCGACGATGCCGTACGGATCTTCCAGCAGGTCGTCGCTGTCGATTACCGGTGGTGCATGGCCCAGCCGGCCACAGAGGCGGTCGAACAAAGCACGCTGTTCGACGAAGGCGGTTTCCTCGAGCACGAAATCAGGCCAGTGCTTGTACATCGAGGTCGCGACCTTGGCCGGGTCACGTATCAGGAAGCTGTGATCGAAATGATCGAGAAATTCGTCGGTCCACATATGCTCGACGTAGTGCGGAAAATCCTTCGAGAAAACCGGGCCCTCGGCGGCCGCCTGGCGCAGGGTTTGCCAGACGCCGTCGATAGTCAGACCCTCGATGCGCGGACTGTCAGGCTCGATCCGGGGCCAGCGCGCGTCGTCTCCCTTATACCAGGCTTCGCCGAAGGGTTCGTGGAAACAGTTCATATCGCCGCGCATGCGCATCATCCACTCGAACGCGGTAGAGGTCGAACGCGGGGTTGCCCAGAGTACCAGTATCTTGTTCACCGGATTGTCTATTGCAGTGAAGAGAGTAGTTGTCCGTGTCGCCCGATCGGCGCGGTGCCGAGCGATTTGTAAATACGCCAGTAGAGCGCGGTGTCGGAGGACACGATCGGTTTGCCGACAGCGGATTCAAGATCGCGGTCGAGCGACACGATGCGTTGTGGCAAACCGTCGGTGCGGCGAAAATTGGGCATGCCGTTGACCACGATAGCGTCCACGTCCGGGGCCTGCTCGGCGACATAAGCCATCGAGCGCTCGGCCAGGTCGCCGTCGAAAATCCAGATGCAATCGTTGCATTCCTGCTGCGTCGCGAAGAAACCCTGGTCGACGAAGTTTCCGGCATAGGCCAGGTCGAATCCGGCCTCGCGCAGGAAGCGTGCATAACCGTCGCGCCAGTCCGGCCAGTAGTAGACCGAGTTCAGCGCGATGCGCTCGGCGCCCATGTCGCGCAACGCCTCGACCACGCAATAGCCCGCCATGTGGAACGGGGTTTCGTAAGTATCTCCGATGCGATTACAGATGTCGTTGATCTCGTCCGGCGTGGTGCCCTGGCAATGTACCCAGTTGGTTCCGACCTGGCCGCAAACGTCGGCGCCGTTGTTCGACATGCAGTGCACGAATTCCTCGAGTAAATGAAAGTTATCGACGCGTTGCTTCAATTCGTGCTGGTAATCGGGAACGTGCAGCATGCGCCCGTGCGCACCGACGTTGTCGGCGCTGATACGCAGGAAATCGCTGGGCGCTGCGTCGAAATCATGCGGCGGCGAAGTAAAGCCCACCTGGTAGGTAAAAAGCTTGTTCTTCAGTATTTTCCAGCGTTCCGGTTTCATTTGGGAGCCCCGTGTTATGCAGCCATGTGATGTATATCGCCGGTCGGGGCTCGAATCAAGCAAAATCGATTGAGCCTGTTTGTGACAGGATTATTGCCCGATGCAAGCCCCGGGCATAAAAAAAGCCAGGCTCGCAAGCCTGGCTTTTTAAAGCTGGATTACCGGCCGGGCCGGTGACTCCAATCAGACGGGAACGATATCTTCCGCCTGGGGGCCTTTCTGTCCCTGGGTGATTTTGAACTCGACCTGCTGACCTTCGGTCAGGGTCTTGAACCCGGTGCCCTGGATTGCGCTGAAATGTGCGAATACATCGGGACCTGATTCCTGTTCGATAAATCCGAAGCCCTTGGCTTCGTTAAACCATTTTACTTTGCCGGTTGTCTTGTCAGACATAATGTGTACCTATTCAAAAAAAAACAAAAAACCTTCTAGAGGTGAAAATGCCAGAAGCAAGACTATTACTTATTGACGACAGAACGAGGGAATACAGAAACACAACGAGGAGTGGAAATAACTTATAGACTTAGTTTCAAGCTGAAGCAGACTTTATAGGTAATTCCAGTAAAGTCAACGTTTATGTGGGGTTTTAGTAATCGCGCTCCACCAGTGCAATCCGGGTTTTATAGCTCGAGTACCACTTGTTCATGCCCGATTTCTGCGCCTGGCGATGCTCGGCATGCAGCTTCCATTGTCTGATCGATTCGAGATCGGCCCAGTAGGAAACCGTGATTCCCAGGTCCTCGCGCACCGACTCGACGCCCAGGAACCCGGGCTGTTTCGCGGCCAGTTCGATCATGCGGGCTGCGGTTTCGGCGTAACCTTCGGTGTCGTCGGTCTTGTGCGACGAAAAGATGACCGCGTAGTAGGGCGGTGCGGGCGTTTTGGCAATAAGGCTCATGGTATTTCCTGAAAATTAACAATCGAGTTGATCTGCCAGGTCGACGATGCTGGTCGAGTGCAATGAATTGGCGTCCCAGGGTGCCACCGGCTTGGGATTCCGCTTGCCATATTCGAAGGGGCGTTCGATGTAGGCGGTTTCCAGCCCGCATTTGCGCGCGGACTCGAGGTCGCTATGATGCGCCGCGGCAAGCATCACCTGGGCTGGTTCGAGCGCGAAGGTTCGCGCCACGCCGAGGTAGGTGTCCGGGTGAGGTTTGTATTTATTGAAGTTCTCCGCGCTCAGAATGCAGTCCCAGGGCAGGCCGGCGTTCTTTGCCATGTCGGTTAGTAAACCGATGTTACCGTTCGACAACGAACAAATCGTGTAGCGCGTTTTCAGACGCGTCAGTCCTTCGACCGAATCCGGCCAGGGTTCGAGCCGGTGCCAGACCATGTTTAGCTGACGGCGTTGTTCCTCCGATAAATCGTCGACGCCGAAATCGAGCAGCACCCGGTCGAGAATACGCCGGTGCAGATCGTCCAGGATCACCCACTCGCCGCGCTGCATGACTTCGGCCATCGCCGGTTTATAGCCGGCACGCCAGGCCAGCGTGAACGCATCCGGGTCGACCTTTAGCTCCATGGCGGCGACCTCGCG
>JAASSH010000229.1 GCA_021767985.1 Gammaproteobacteria bacterium
CTGGCGGCGCAGGATTTGCAGGAAATTGTAAAGCACACCCTTGTCGACGAAATCCTTGCCCGACATGTTGATATCGACCCGCACCGTTTCGTATCCCTGATCGGTCCATTCATGAATTTGGCGGCAGGTTTCCTGCAGCACCCAGTGACTGATGTCGTTGATCAGCGCGCTGCGTTCGGCGATGCGGATAAAGTCGGCCGGGTTGACGTTATCGCCGCTGCTCTGGGGCCAGCGAATCAGTGCCTCGCAAGATTCGACCTTGCCGTTGTCGAGGTTGACCTGTGGCTGATAATGCAGCTCCAGGCCATTATTGTTGAGCGCCTCGCGCAGGTTGGTTTCGACCCATTGCGAGTACTGCAGCTCGAGGTTCATCTCGGCGTTGAAAAACTGGTAACCGTTGCGGCCGTCCGCCTTGGCGCGATACATCGCCAGGTCGGCGTTTTTCAGTAACTCCGACGGATCGTCACCGTCCTCGGGGAAGACGCTGATGCCGATGCTGGTGGTGACCTGTACGTCGGCGTCGGGTAATGAAAATACATCGTTGAAACTCGAGATAATTTTCTCGGCGACGTAAATTACGTCGGCGCGGTTTCCGACATTGGACATGATCATGACGAACTCGTCGCCGCCGAATCGGGCCAGCAGGTCGTAGTTACGCGTGACGTCGGATACGCGGGCCGCGGTTTCCCGCAACAACGCGTCGCCGGCTTCGTGGCCGTGCATATCGTTGATCTGCTTGAAATGATCGATGTCGAAAAACAGCGTCGCCAGCATCTTGCCGTTGCGCGCGGTTTCCTCGAGCTTGCGAGTAAAATCGGCCTGCAGCAGGTAACGATTGGGCAGATTGGTTAACTGGTCGTAGGTAGCGATCTGCTGCAGTCGATCTTCCACCGACTTGCGCTCGGCGACTTCGATTGCCAGGCTTTTTTCGCGTTCGCGCAGGTTGTAAAGCAGGCGGTTCGACGTCAGCCAGGCGAGTACCAGCACGACGATGACGCCGCCGAGCATGAACGCCAGCTTATCGACAATATCGTCCACCAGGCGTTGATAAAACACCGGGTTTGCATAGATCTTGAGAATCGCGGCCAGCTCCCCTGTCTTGTGAATGTATATCGGGTTTTCGCTGGTGATGCATTCGCGGCAGTTGGTGTCGCCGACGTCGATGTTGACCATGTCGTAATCGGCGGGAAACACGTCGTAGTCGACTTCGAGGGCGATGCCCCGGTAAAGGGTTTCGCCGCTGCTGGGATCGTTGATCAACAGCATTTCATTGATCGAGTTGTGGATCACCGAGATGTCGGTACTGCCGCCGATGTTCTGAAACTGCGATTCGATCGCGCGCGCATGCGAGGCCGCGAGTATGCGGGCATTGGACTCGGCCTCGTTGACCAGGCGCGGACGAACGTCGTAGTGCCAGTTCCACAGCGTGAGACTGACAATAATCAGTCCGACGCCGAGGAACAGTATCATCGACCGATAATCCATTGAAGGAGAGAAGCCCTGCAGAATATCTTTTTTACTCTTGCTCATGTTTCACCGCAATGCGCAGAAAAAACGCTTTCAGTTGTATATTCGATAGTTTCAAAGAGGTCGTGTTGACCATGGGTAGCACCTTGTCGGTTACCCGGAATCCCGTCGCAACGCCGCGTTCGACATCGCCTTCGAACGGTGAGAACAGCAGCACACGCTGTTGCTTCACGAAATCGAGCAGGTTACCCAGTTCGTCGTTTATTGGCTCGGCGATAAATATCGCGCTGCTCGGCACCGGGTCGCTGGCGAGCAGATCGCTGAGCGAAATGCTCTCGACCTCGAGTGCATAGGTGCGAATCTTGCCGATCTTCTCGAGGCCGGGCCTGAGCTGTTCGGCGAGGTGGCGGTTGTTTTGATAAACGACGTAAATCGGCACCGTTTGTGTGTCGTTGTCCGCCAGCCTTTTGTTGGCGGCGACGATGGCGGGCATGATGTTGATGCCGATTTGCATCCGCGGCGATAGCGCGTCCTGTGCTGTCGACGGCAGCCAGTTCAGCGACAGCAGCAGCGCTACCGCCGTCAGTATGATTTTGGCTGGCAGCCTATTCACGGTGCTCTACCCGGTAAGACGATCATGGTTGGTAGATAATCTGCGCCCAGAACATGGCGCCGTCGCTATAGGGGTAATCGCCAGGATAGCTGTCCGCTGGCGCGGGGTGCTTCAGTCTCTCGTCGAGCAGGTTGTGGATGCCGAGCCGCAGGTCGAGACCATCGACGTCGAGAAAGCTTTGTCGGCGCAGGGAGAAATCGGCCTGGCTGGTCTGCTCGAAGTCCGATCTCGAGTCGCCCTCCGCGCGCTCGCGGCTGGAGACGGCGTTGACCTGCAGGTGCAGGCTGGTCAGGGGCAGCATACGGAACTCGGTACCCAGCTTAAGCATCCAGGGTGCGGAGCCCGGCAGTTCGTCGTCGACGTAGTCCTGCAGGGACAGGCCACCAACCAGGTTCCAGCGATTCGCAATCGACTTTTCGACCTCGAGCTCGTAGCCCAGCAGCTCGAATGAATCCGAGTTTTCATAACCGAGGGGGTCGATGAACACGATCAGGTCGTCGAGCCTGGTGAAATACAGGGTATTGCGCAGCACCAGTTCCGGTTGATGGTAGATATAACCGAACTCGAGCGTGTCGTTGATCTCGGGATCGATGGAGGACTCGATCGAACCGCCGGTCTCGATCAGCGACGGCGGTCGAAAAGAACGCGCGAGCTGTGTCTTGAAGATATGACGCTCACTTTGGCGCCAGACCAGCGCGATACGCGGCGACAGGTTGGAGCCGATGTCTTCGTAGTCGTCGTAGCGCAGGCCGGTGGTCAGCGTCAGGCGCTCGTCGATGCGATACTCGTCCTGCAGCACGAGGCTGATCGAGCTGCGGTCCTGGGAATCGTTGACCGGCCCGTCGAACTCGTTGAAGCTCGGTGATGGCAATGTCGTTACCGGGTCGAGGTTGATGAACTGTTCGGATTCGTCGATGCTGATATCGGCAATCGACAGTTCGGTGAAAAACTTGTGGGCGCTGGCTTCGTACTCCAGGTTGACCTTCGCCTCCAGGCGCTGCTCGACCAGGTCGGAATCGGCGTATATGTCGTCTTCGTTGCCGAGGCCGCCGAAGGCTTCTGCAACGCCAAGGAACAGCTCGTTTTTTTCCGACGAATTTTGCATTCCGCTGAAGGACCATTCGCCGGCGAGGCTGTCACCGAGGCTGAACGGCTTGCTCAGCGTAGCCGATACCAGCTCATCGGAAATCACCGTTTGCTTGTCATCGGGCGGCAGCAGGTTGTTGGCGCCGAAATGATCGCCACGGTTCGACTGTTGAAACTGTAGCAGGGCATTCAGGTCGCCAAAGTTAAGGTCGACGATTGCCGAAACAAAATCGCGCTTGTTATTGATTGGCCCCGACGCATAACTCGGGTCGCCGCCGGTGGTGCGGTCTCTGCCCGAGTCGATGTCCTGGCCGTCGGTCGCGTTGGCCGCCAGGCTGAAGCTGGATTTGAAATTGCTGCCCGGTTTTTCGTAACTGTAGAGCGCCGTAAAACTTACACCCTCATCGGAATCCAGCCCCGCGGAATACCGCTCGCCCCGTTTTCGCGTGATGACGTTGAGCACGCCCGCGTAGGCGAATTCGCCGTGAATCGCCGAGCCGGGGCCGCGAATGAACTCGATGCGTTCGACCTGCTCCACCGGCGTGTCGTACAGGCTGCCGGTGGTGGCGCCGGCCGAGGCGTTTACCGCTACGCCGTTGAGCAGTAGTTTGATCTTGCTCGGTTCGAACAGTTCGCCGATGCCGCGCACCGAGATGCTGCGCATACCGGTCTCGTCCATGCTGGTAGTCACCCCGGGCAGGCTGGCGAGCGCCTCCCAGACGGTGCGAAAGCCGCGCCGCTGCAGCTGCTCGGCGTTGAAAACGCTCAGCATGCCGGGCACGAAGTCGGCGTTCAGACGGGTTTTGGTGGCGAGCGTGGTTTGCTGCTCGAGCAGGTTCAGGAGCTGGTTCAACTCATCCTGCTCGGACGAATCCTGTGCACGGGCGCAGGTCCCGCTGAGAAGCGTCAGCAGCGTGATCGATACAGTTATTCTTGTTCCCGGGTTCATACAGCCGTGCACCACTCCGCGGGCTTTTTAATGAGTATAGACCGGATAAACCGGTTCCGGGCTAGAGGAACGTGGTGTTGTTCAGCTGCACGTCGACATTCTGAATGCCGAAGAATTTCAGATCGTCGTCTGCTTCCAGGTCATCCTGGTCAGAGTTGCAGGTAAACGCGATCGTGTACTTACCGGCAGGCAGAAAGGCGGCCTCGTAAATGTACTTTGCCGCGTCGGTATCGTAGGCGATTTTACTGGTGGTTACCGGGTCGGTGTTTTTGTTCGACTTCTGGTTGATGTCGTCCGGTGACACGTTGTGTCCGTTGTAAACGTAGACGGCGTTGAAGGTGTCGACCAGCGGGTCCGAACAGCTGCCAGCGGTTAGCGATGCCGGATCGATTTCGCCTCGAACGTGGCCGAAGTTATCAGCGTTAACCAGGCGCAACACCGGCTTCATGATGTAGTTGGGGCCGGCCATCTTGATCGACTGGCGCAGGTCGACGTCGAGTATCAATGAGGTGGGGCGGGTATTCGATACGGTGAAATCGCCCTTGATCTTGAGCCCGGAAGTCCCGCCGCTCGGAATTTTCAGGTTGTGTACGGCGCCGGTTTTGAGCTCAATCGAGTTGGAAAATTGTGCGGTATCGACGATCAGGCGCAGCTCGTCGTATTCGCCGGGTTCGAGGGTGACTTTTTGCAGCAAGCCCGTGGTTTTAGTGCCCTGCAGCGATGCCAGATCGATCC
>JAASSH010000018.1 GCA_021767985.1 Gammaproteobacteria bacterium
CCAGCACATGATGGTCGAGGTCGTAAGCCAGGTATTCGGCCGCGGTCAACGCAGTGCGCGGCAGAATCAGGCGCTCCATCGGCGGATCGTTGGCCAGGTTGATAAACATGACAACATTGCGCAACACGCCGCTGGACTCGAACTCGTGCTCGAAGAAGCGCGCGTCCGAATACGACACTCCCATCGCCGCGAACACGATGACGAAGTTAGAGCTGTCACCAGGCAACCTTGCCTGGCGCACGATCTGCGCGGCCAGACGGTTATGCGGCAGCCCGGAGCCCGAAAAAACCGGCAGCTTCTGTCCGCGCACCAGCGAATTCAGCCCGTCTATGGTGGATATCCCGGTCTGAATAAACTCGCGCGGGTAGGCACGCGCGGCCGGATTGACCGGCGATCCGTTGACGTTGCGGCGCAGGCTGGAAACGATCGGCGGCCTGTCGTCGCGCGGTGTGCCGATGCCGTTGAAGTTACGCCCCAGCATATCGGGCGACAGCGATAGTTCGAATGGTTGATCGAGAAAACGCACCCAGGTATTTTCCAGGTCGAGATTATCGGTTCCCTCGAATACCTGTACCATTACGACGTCGCGAGATGTCCGGATAACCTGTCCGTTGCGCCGCCTGCCGTCCTTGCCGCGAATCTGCACACGGTCGCCGAGCGCCACGTCCTCGACGCCTTTGAGGAACATCAGGGCGCCGTGAATCGAATCGACCTTGCGATACTCGAGTTCACTCATGAAGCAGCCCCACGATGGTTGTGGTACTCGGCACGAATCAGATCGAAAGACTGGCGTATCTTGTTGCCGTAGTCCTGTAGCGGGGACAGATCGTCATTCGAAACGGTCGACTTGAGACGCTTGATTTCACCGCCGAAGGCGATTTCGGTCAACTGCTCAACCGGTACCCCGAGGTCGATCAACTCGCCGCCGGTCTGGTGATACTGCAGCACCAGGTCCAGCAGCTGAAACTGCTTGTCGGGTGAACAGTAACTATCGACCGGATCGAGCGCGCTCTGCTGTAGCACCGCTTCCTTGATCAGGCCCGAGCTTTCCAGCACCCAGCGCTGCGCCGAGGACAACGCCTCGGGGCCCACCAGGTTGACGATTCGCTCGAGTTCGTCGGCCTCGGCCAGCAGCGACAGCGCCTGCTGACGCCGCAGACTCCACTGCGGACTGACGTTCTCTGACCACCACTCGGCCGCACGCTCCGAATAATCGGTAAAACTTTCGAGCCAGGATACCGCCGGATAATGACGCGCATCCGCCAGCGGTTTCGACAGCGCCCAGAAGGTGCGAATAATTTCCTTGGTGTGGCTCGTCACCGGCTCGGAAAAATCGCCGCCCGGCGGCGATACCGCTCCGATCAGGCTCACCGAACCCTGCGCACCGCCGAGCGTATCGACATTGCCGGCGCGTTCGTAAAAAGCCGCCAGGCGCGACGCCAGGTAGGCCGGATAACCTTCCTCCACCGGCATCTGCCCGAGGCGTCCCGCGACTTCGCGCAGCGCCTCGGCCCAGCGGCTGGTCGAATCCGCCACCATGACCACGTCGTAACCCTGATCGCGGTAGTATTCAGCCATCGTGACGCCGACGTAAATGCTGGCCTCGCGCGCCACCACCGGCATGTTGGACGTGTTGGCGACCAGGAAGGTACGCTCCATCAGCGAGCGCCCGCTGTAGGGATCGGTCAGCTCCGGGAAGGTCTGCAGTATTTCGACCAGCTCGTTCCCGCGTTCGCCGCAACCGACGTAAAGCACGATATCGGCATTGGCCCAGCGTGCGATTTGTTGCTGCACGATAGTCTTGCCCGCGCCAAACGGACCGGGAACGGCGGCCTTGCCGCCTTTCAGCATCGGAAAAAAAGTATCGAGAATGCGCTGACCGGTAATCAACGGTAACCCGGAGGTGGCGCGCGACCGGTAGGGTCGCGGCTGGCGCACCGGCCAGTTGTGATACATCCTGAGGCTTTCGACCGGGCCGTGATCGAGACGCAGGCGTACGATGATTTCCTCGATGTTGTAGTCGCCCTCGGGCGCGTGTTCGATGATTTCACCGCCGCAATCCGGTGGCGCGAGCACGCGGTGCTCTATAGTCTCGGTTTCGCGCACCGTGCCGAGTACCTGGCCACCGTCTAGTCGATTACCGACGACAATCTCGGGATCCGGCACGTAGTGCCAGACGCGCTCCCGGTCGAGCGCGGATACCTCCAGCCCGCGGCTGATATGCTCGCCGCTCGACTGCATGATCTTGTCTAGCGGGCGCTGCACACCGTCGAAGATTTGTCCCAGCAGGCCTGGACCGAGCTCGACCATCAACGGATGCCCGAGGCCTTCGACCCGCTCGCCGGGGTGCAGCGACTCGGTCGACTCGTAGACCTGAACCAGCGCGTCTTCGGCGCGGATATGTATTACCTCGCCAATCAGGTTCATGCGACCGATCCTGACCTGGTCGCCGTTGCGAATTCCCGGCTGCTTGATCGTTACGATCGGGCCGTTGACTTCGAGAACCCTACCCATCGAACACGGTTCCCTTGGTCGACACGGTGGAAAACAGGCGCTCGAAAATGAGCTGCTGCAGTTCTTGCTCGCGCCGCGATATGATGCCTTCGAAGGTATTGTCGATCATGACATCGCCCTGCTTCGATGACAGTCTGAGGCCGCCGCTGCAATGGCAGGCTTCGGGCGACAGTTTGACTTCGACCTTGTCGCCGCAGCAGGCCTCGACGATCGCTTCCCAGTCGTCATGGAACCGCGACAGGTCCTCGTTGCCAAGCGTCGCTACCAGCTGCTTGCGTCCGAGGATGGTGACACCATTTTTCAGCAGGCTCTCGAAAACCGGACGGTAGGCGGCATCGTCCTGGTGCAGCTCATCCAGCTGGCGCGAAATCTTGTCCATCACCGATTGCACCAGCCCCCAGCGATTGCGATCGAGCTCGGCCTGGATTCGTAATTCGTTAGCCTGCACTTGTCGTTGATACTCGCGATCGGCCTGCAACCTGGCAGCCAGCAATTCCTTCTGCTCCATCAACTTTACCTTTTCGCGCGCATCCTCGATGATCTTGCCGCGCGTCATTTCACCCTGCGACACATGTTCGGCCGCGAGCTCATTCGCGCGTTCGAGAATCGCCTGCTGCAGCGCCCTGACCTGTTGCGATTCAGTGACCAAGCTGTCCCTCCAGCGCCGAGCTGCCGAGCACCCGACCAATCAGTTTTTCGACCTCCGGCTGGTAATCGTTCGCGGCCTGCAGATCCGGGATTTCACAGATCAGAATCGCGCCACCCTTGACGCGCAACTGCTGGATTATCGGTATCTCTGCAGTCATCAAATCCTGTTGCAGGTAGACCAGGGCGCGCTCGCGTTCGCGCACCAGTTCGCTAAGCACGGCATTGATTTCATCGGCGCTTGCATCGGCGTAGGTCTCGATGCCGAGCAGCGCAAAGCCGTCCATCAGGGCCGAATTACCGATGGCGATGATTTTCATTAAATCTTGCCCAGCAACAGGATACTGACCACCAGGCCGTAAATGGCGATACCCTCGGCAAGTCCCAGGTAAATCAGGGTGCGGCCGAACAGTTCCGGTTTCTCGGCGATTACGGCAAGCGACGCGGATCCCACCGAGCTCACCGCGATACCCGCGCCAATCGTCGCCACCGCGGTCGGCAAACCGATACCGATCAACGCCAGCCCGAGGCCCAGGGTAATCTCGGTATTCCCATCCGCACCGGCCTCTGCCGCCATGACTTCGTTGACCCCACCGATCAGGAACGCGGCGATACCCACGACAAACAACAGCAGGTTGACGGCGACGCCGGTTTTCATCCAGCGCGGCGTCAGCCGGCGGGTCGATTCGGGATACACCAGAAAGTAGATCCCGGAGAACAAAATACCCAGCGCACTTGCGCTCAGCAGGAAAGTCAAAATCGTCATACTATGCTCCGATTATCCATTGATTTAAGTTTCGAATTTCAGGGGCTCGAACGCCCGTCCCTTGCCGTTGAAGAAACGGGAAAAACCTTCGTAGTACTCGAGCCGCAAGCACTGGATGGCAACGATGGCGCCCTCCAGCACGATGATAAATATATTACCCAGCACGACCGTCACTCCGTGACCAAAGCCGCCCAGCATACCGGCGATGGCGAACACCGCGGCGGCCAGCGCGATATGATTCAGGCTAAAGGCCGCAACCCGCAAAAAGGACAGCGTTCCCGACACGTTGCTGATGATATGCTCGAGGCCTTCGATAAATACGACCAGAATGCGCTCGACCAGCCCGCCACTGGACTGGCGCCATTGAAAACGTACGATCACGGCCATCGGCGCTGCCATCACCAGGGCTTCCAGCCAGCCGAAGCGGCCATTCGCCGCCTGGTAGGCCGAGTAGAAAGCTGCCAGGTAGAAAAGTAAGCCTGCGAGCCCCTTGCCGCTGAAGTAAGCCTGCTCGAACTGCCCCGCGGCATAAAAATTTCGAATCGCGAGCAGATTGGCGATCACGATGAACCCGGCACCCCAGAGGACTGCCAGCAGCAGTACCTGAACCGGATCATGCATCGGCGACATCCAGAGTGCCGGCACCACGTGCTCGTAACCGAACAGGCTGCCGTAAACAAACCCGAAAAATAACGACGACATCCCGGCCAGCACCCCGACTATGGTGACGCCTGGATACGACCGGACAAACAGCAGGCTCGCCAGCGCAATAACCGCCCCGTGACCGATATCGCCAAACATCATGCCGAACATGAGCAGGTAACTGAACGCGAACAACCCGCTGGGATCGACTTCGCGGTAACCCGGCATGCCGAAGTTCTTGACCAGCCCCTGGAACGGCCGCAGTAAACGCGATTTTTTCAACAACGACGGTACCCGGTCGAACTCCTGCTGCCCGGGTTTCGAAAACTCGAGTTGAAACGGATACTCGAGATGCCCGTCAAGCTGTTGCCTGATCTCGTTTTCGCGCCGGGCCGGCACCCAGCCCTGCAGATACACCAGACCTCCCCGGCCCTTGAGAACGTTTCCCAGGCTGGCGTAAGGCTGCGCCAGCAACAGTGCGTCCCGTGCCGACTGCAATACCGCCAAGTTGGCATCGATCAGGTCGTACAGCTCCTGTTGCAGTTCTGCAAGACGCGTCTCGGCCTCCTCGCTCCGAAGGTCGAGGTCGGCCTGCAACTGCCTGGGACTGCCGCTAAACTCCTCCGGCACAACCAGCCCGCGGAAATCGGCGGACTGCAGCAGATCCTGTACTTCTTCCCGATGCTGACTCGGACCGAACAGGACGACGTGATTGATGCCCTCACTCGAATAAAAGGTCTTGATCAGGAACTGCGTTAACGAAAGCGCGCTCCTGAGCTGGTTGAAGTTTTCAGCGGGAATCGTGCCTACGGCAATCCGCAGGAACCTGCCCTGGCGACGCAATCGACCCAGGTCCAGGTCCAGCGAGGTGAATTTTTGCAGGCTGTTGGCGAGTTGCCGGATCGCGGCAATCTTCTCGTTTTGCCGACGAATTTGCTCCTCGAGCGCCGAGATCTGAGCCCAAAGCGCTTTCAGCTGTTGATCGAGCGCCTGTAGTTGATCCAGCGTCACCACTCTGGTCGACTCTGCCGGGGTTTCGAGCGGTTTGCGGATAAAGCCGGAAATTTTACCAAAACGCGAATTCAGATCATGGTAGACCTCGTGGTACGGCGCCGCAGGATTCTCCGGCAGCGTCTCGCCATCCGGACCCTCCAACGGATGCAACACCGCCATCCGCGCCAGCGTCATCGCGGCCCGCTGCGCATCGGCGTCGACCATGTACAAGCCGACCTTCCTCATCTCTTGCGGTGCAGACCACATCAGGCGCGCGCTCCGACTGCCTGCCTGATCAAATCATTCTCGAAGCCCAGCTGCTTGCCCTTGATCAGCGCCTGCAGAAACCGCACCTCGGCCTCGCGCAGCACGATATAGGAGAACGTGCGCGACAGCAGGTTGGGTAGCCGGTGTAACGATTCGGCGGCCAGCGACAGGCTGTAATACTCCATCACGGTTTCCATATCCGAAATACCAGCAACGTTTGCCAGCAATTCCCGATACTGCCGGGGCAACGCGGCAACGACTTCCTCGACGCTATCCAGTCTCGCGAGTCGCAGCAAATGCGCGGAATGCAGGCGGTTGCCCGTCTTGGTAAGCAGATAATAGGATCGCGCCGGCGATAGTCCGTAGGAAAATCGGTAGCGCAACAGCCACAACAAATTGAAACGATCCAGCAGGCCGCCCAGCACCCGTCCGACATTCTCGGCATCCTCGCTACCCAGGAAGCGGGCGTGATGGTGCAGGTCAATGAAAAAGCTGCGGTCAATGGTCGCGTCCAGCAGAAACAGGTCGTTACCGTGTTCCTCGTACACACGCCTTGCCGTGCGCACGATACCGCCATAGGCCGTGGTTTCGAGCAGCCGCAACATTTCGTAGGGATCATCGGTTTCGAGCAGCTGCTTGATCGGCAAATCGGCGAACTTGCGCAAATCGATCAGTTGCTGCTCGATCAGGTCACTGTCGATTGCATTGAATTTACCGCGAATCAAAACCTTGAGATTGACCAGTTCGAACCAGCGAATCGCAAACTGTAAAAATCGCCTTTCACTGCCGGAAAAAGGCCGGATCAGAATCAGGAACTCGTCCAGCGCGTGATTTGTCAGCTGACCCTCGATCAACCGCGGATTGGAATGGTCCACCCTGTAGTCGTAGCCGGTATGCTGCCTGACCTGCGTCAGAATGCGTTCCAGATCGAGCTCGATGAAATCGATCAATTGCTCGAAACTGAACAGTCGCCTGGCAAGAACCGTTAACCGGGTGTCCAGGTATACGCTGGAAAAACTGCTCATGAAGCCTTCGATTCGCTGGCCAGAATCAACGCGATGGCCCGCTCCAGCGCTTCCTTTTCATGTTTGCCGGCGAGCTCACGCAGCGTTTTGTTGCGCTCATCGTAGCGCAGCTTCATTTCGGCTATGGTTTGCGCTGCGCGTTCCTGCGCCTTATCGATAAAAGACTGCTGCATCTCGGGCAGGCGATCCTTGAACTGACGCTCCATATCGAGCGCATCGTCGAGCGCCTTTTGAATGATTTTATCGCGTTCCTCTTCGCCCGCGGTGACGATCGCCTCGGCCTCGGCCTCGGCTTCCAGCAAGTCTTTTAACGAATCGCCCATCTATCAATTCCGTCTCTGAACCTGGCTCGATTTTAAAGAAAAACTATAACAGCTGCATGATATGCATCAAATCGGGCCGGGATGCCGCTCGCTGCCGGATATTCTTCACCCGGCGTCATTACTGCAGGCCTGATATTTACAGGAGTCACCCGCAGGAATTATCAATAGTCAAATCGCAGGCGCTATTGCACAATGCCCGCATCAGGCAATCGATACGAGGCAGATATGCATTTCAGTATTCAGCTTTCGGCTTACTATCCGGATAAATCCTACGGCGGAGATCGTGTCTATGCCGACATGCTGGAGCAGGCTCGCTGCGCTGATCAATACGGTTACGAATCCGTCGGTATTACAGAGCACCATTTGCTCAACATCCTGATGATGCCGGCGCCGCTGCAGTTCGCGGTCAAGATTGCCAGCCAGACGCAGCGTATCAAGATCATCACTGCCGTATCGGTGCTGCCACTGCACGACATGCGCGTGCTTGCCGGCGAGCTGGTGTGCGCGGATATCTTCACCGACCACCGGCTAATGGTCGGGGTCGGGCGTGGCGCCTTCGGGTTCGAAATGGAGCGCATGGGCGTACCGCTCGAAATCAGCCGCGAAAAATTCGACGAGTCTCTGAACGTGCTGCAGGCGCTGCTGGCGGAAGAAGAGGTTTCCTGGGATGGCAAGTATTACCAGTTCGAACCGCTGACAATCATGCCGCGTCCCGTGAGCGAGATTCCGATCATGATGGCGGTGCTGGTGCCAGAGGCCATATACGCGTGCACCAAACGTGGCTTCCACATCCAGACCACGCCGCTTTCCGGCGACCACCAGCACATGCTCGACCAGGTCAGTGCTTTCACCCGCGCAAAGCAGGAACTCGGTGCGGCCGGCGCGCACCAGACCCTGTCGCTGTCGCGGGTTACCTTCCTGTCTCACAGCGACGCCGACCGCAACCGCAAAATCCAGATGGCACACGATTATTACAGCCGTTTCGACAACGTCTTTACCGGGCCCGGAATTGTCGAAAACGGCATGATCAAACCGCTGCCGCGTAACATGACGGTCGAACAGACGGCTGAGAACCTGACCATATGCACGCCGTCCGAAATGATCGACAAGCTTGCGCCCTACGCCGAGGCCGGGGTCGATCGATTTATCATGAACGTTAATTTCGGGGTCGAGCAGTCCGAAGTACTGGAATCGATCCAGTGCTTCGCCGAGGAGGTCATGCCGCATTTCGCCGAACAACCGGTAGCAAGGGCCGGTTAACCCGGGATGGCGGCGGTCGACGTCAGTTATCGAATCGCAGGCCAGGGTCCGCCGCTTTACCTGGTGCACGGCATCGGCTCGCGCAAGACCACCTGGGATGAATTGATCTCGAGCCTGCAGCAGGACTTCACCTGCGTCAGCTACGACCTGCGCGGCCACGGCGAGAGTCCGGTACCGCCGACGCCCTATTCGCTCGACGAACTGGTCGAAGATCTCGAGGCGCTGCGGCAGAAACTCGGTCACGACAAGATCCATGTCGCCGGTCATTCGCTCGGCGGCATGATCGGCCCGGCCTATGCGCGCGCCTATCCCGAACATACGCTGAGCGTCGGATTGCTCAGCACCGCCGCCGGACGCACCGAAGACGACCGCGCCAAACTGAAAGCCGTGGGCGATGCCATGGAACAAAACGGGATCATCGAAACCCTCGGCACTTTCGTTGCGCGCTGGTTTACCGATGCCTTCATGGAGCGACATCCCGAGGTAATCGAAGCCAGGTTACAGCAGGTAAAAGACACCCCGCCCGATGTTTTCCTTAGCGTTTTCTGGATTTACGCGACCACCGAGATGGCGCCATGGCTACACGAAATCGGATGCCCCTGCCTGGTGCTGACCGGTGAACTCGACGGCGGCTGCAACCCGCGGCTGAACCGGTTCATCCACCAGCAGCTGGCCGATTCACGCCTGGTGATCCTGCCGGATCTCAAACACTCCTTGATGATCGAGGCCAGCGACCAGGTCTTCCCGCACTTACGGAATTTTTTACTCGAGCAGGGCTAACCTTGCTGCTACTCTGCGCAGCGTGGAATTCAACAACCTGAAAGCAGCGCTATTCGTGGTCATCGCGATGTCGATGATTACCACCAATGACGCCATCGTCAAACATATCACCCAGGTGTTTAACGTCGGGCAGATCATGTTTCTGCGCGGCGCCATAATCTGCATAATTTTTGCGCTGGTCATGAAGTATCGGCGGCAGCCGATTTTCAACCGTCAGACGCTGCACCGCTGGAATCTGCTGCGAGCCCTGTTCGAGCTATGCGCCACGCTGGCTTTCCTAACCGGCCTGTCGATGCTGCCGATCGCGGTGGCGTCGACACTGGGCTTCGCCTCACCCATATTCCTGGCAATGCTGGCCGCGCTGTTGCTCAGGGAAAACGTCGGGCTGGATCGCTGGCTGGTAATTCTGGTCGGTTTCGGCGGCGTCATGTTGATTACGAATCCTTTGGCGGAATCTGCCTCCTGGGCGGTTATCTTTCCGATCATCTGCGCCTTCTTCGTCGCGCTCAGGGACATCGCGATTCGCTTCGTACCGCATGACATCCCTTCCTCGCAGGTTGCCTTTACCAACGCCTGGATCGTTATGCTCGGTGGCGGGATTTACTCGCTTTACCAGGGCTGGGGCCAGGCCGAGCCGTCGTGGTACCTGTGGTTTTTCGCACTCGGCGCGGCGCTTTACTGCGGATACCTGTTTTTGATCATCGGCAGCCGCCTGGGCGAACTTTCCTTCATCAGTCCGTTCAAATACATCAGTATCATCATCGCTATGATGTACGGCTACCTGATCTGGGGAGATAAACCGACGCTGACGATGATCGCGGGCGCCAGCATCATCGTCGTTTCGGGTATCATCCTGGTTTCGACCGAGAAAAGACGAAATCGAATCGCATTACTACTGCCTGGGACCGCCGACTAATGTCGACACAAAAACTATCCGTTATCCCGCCCTGCTCCACGCAGGGGATCATCGACTGGATTTTCTCCGAAGGCCGCCGGATCGAAAGCACCAATCGATTCGTCCACCAGCTCGCGCATACCATGAACGACCACGGCGCCTCGATAGACCGCCTGATAGTATCGCTTTTGACACTCAATCCGCAGCTGGTCGCGACCTCCGAAATCTGGGAAAAATCGACCGATCTGACCCAGCCATTCAATGCGGAGCACGGCGTGCGTAACAGCGAGCGATATATCGGCAGCCCGCTGCAGGTTATCTTCGAAACGCATAAACGCGTGCATCAACCGCTGGATAACCTGCCGGAAGACGCGCACCGCGCCTATACCGAACTGGCGGAGGACGGTTACACCGATTACCTTGCGCTGCCCGTGTTGTTCGGTGAAGTCGCCGAGCCCGGCGCCGCTATCATCATCTGTACCAGGCGCGAAGGTGGTTTCGGCGATGCGGATGTCGAGAGCTTTCGCCGGATCCGCGACTACCTGGCACCGGTAATCGAAGTACATGCCCTGCGCTACCTGTCGCGTTCGCTGATGAACACCTATGTCGGCAAGCGCACCAGCGAAAAAGTTCTCGCCGGCATGATCAAGCGCGGCGACGCCGATACCATCAATGCCGCGTTGTGGTTCAGCGATCTGCGCGACTTCACCCACCTGACCGAAACCCTGCCCGCCAGGCAGGTGCTGGAAATGCTGAACGAGTACTTCGAATTCGTCTCGGCCGCGGTCACCGCCCAGGGTGGCGAAATACTGCGCTTCATCGGTGACGCGATGCTGATCGTGTTCCCTATCGATGACAAGATGTGTGGAAAGACCGCGTGCCAGGCGGCGATCGATGCGGCGCTCGACGCGCAAACCACGCTCGAGACCATCAACCATCGAAGGCGGCGCCAC
>JAASSH010000230.1 GCA_021767985.1 Gammaproteobacteria bacterium
ACCGTTTACTTGAACCCACCGCCGGCAAAATCGTGATTCACGGGACCGATGTCATGGGACTGGACCCGCAAAACCTGATGGAATTTCGCAATCGCAAAATCGGCATGGTGTTTCAGAACTTCGCGCTGCTGCCGCACCGTTCGGTGCTGGATAACGTTGCAATGCCGCTCGAAATTCGCAACATCAACAAGAACGAGCGTATGCGCCGTGCGGCTAACATGCTCAAGACGGTCGAACTCGACGCCTGGGGCAACAAGTACGCGCACGAGCTATCCGGCGGCATGCAGCAACGCGTCGGGCTCGCGCGGGCGCTTGCCGCCGACCCGGACGTACTGTTGATGGACGAGCCATTCAGCGCACTCGACCCGTTGATCAGGCGCCAGCTGCAGGATGAGTTCATCAAACTGTCCGCGGTGATGCAGAAAACCACGATGTTCATCACCCACGACCTCGACGAGGCCGTGCGTATCGGTGACCGCATCGCCATCATGCGTGACGGCAGGGTGGTACAGATCGGTACCGCGGAGGATATCGTTATGCATCCGGCCGACGATTACGTGGCCGATTTTGTCGCCGGCATTTCGCGTTTGAAGATCGTGCGAGCGCACGCGGTAATGCAGCCGCTGGAAAAATACGTGGCACAAGTGGGGCAGCCGTCCGAAGACGCGCCGCGCGTAAACGAAAGCGAATCCCTGAGTACATTGATCCAGCTTGCCATCGACGATGAAGCCCCGATCGTCGTAGTCGACGATGGTGTCGAGGTCGGTGTGATCACGCGACCCGATATCCTGCAAACAGTCATAGAGGGGGCGGAAACATCATGAACGATCAGATACCTGATGCACCAGCTGAAACAGTTTCCGACGACACGGAAGACTTTACCGCGGAGCGTGAGCAACAGGTCGCCCGCTTTGTTAAAACCAGCCCCGGCTATTACCGTGACCAGTTCGCCAGGATCGGCAGCGATTCGAAGTTTGTCTGGACGACCAATCTCTGGGCCGGCATCCTCGGTCCGGTCTGGTTCTCGGCCCGCGGCATGTGGAACTGGGGACTGGCTTTCCTGATCCTGGAAACCATGGCAGCCGTCCAGATCGTGCGCGGCCTGTTCGGCGACCTGGCGTCTGAAGCCTGGGAACGTATCGCCAAGATCGAGGGCACGCTCGAACTGAGGCGTCAGCAGCTGGCATCCGCGATCGAGAACAATACCGACAAGATCGACGTTTACCGGCGTACGGTCGAATCGCTGGAAGACGCGATCGGCGGTATCCGGCTGGAGGCCGAGCAACTCGAAGGCACCGGCCTGACAATCGCGATCGTGGGCTTCGTTGCACTAATTGCCGTCAAGGCCGGCCAGGCGGTCATCGCCAACACCCTGCTCGAGAAACGATTTTCCGACTGGCTCTCCGACTCGAGTATTTCGATCGGCATGACTCAGCGTCATATTGCGCTCAGTTGCTGTTTCGTTTTCTTGATCATGGTGGCAACGATAACCCACTACAGTTTTCCCGGGCTGTATCCGTGGCTGATTCAGTTTCCGACCGAGCACGGTATCCGCCTGACCAGTATCGGCTGGGTCGAAGACTTTTTCGCGTTTTGCGTGACCAACGGTGAAGTCTTTTTCGATGCCATTACCTACGGTATCCGCAGCGTGCTGGACGCGCTGGAACTGATCTTCGTGGAAACGCCCTGGATGGTGATCGCGAGCTTCATAATTCTCCTGACCTGGCTATCCGCGGGCCCCCGTGCGGCCGTTTACTCGGGCGCGTTTTTACTGTACATGGGCTTGCTCGGTTTCTGGGAAAAAGCCATGACCACGCTGGCCTTGCTGGGGACCGCGGCCTGTTTATCGATCGTGATCGGCATTCCGCTCGGCATGTACTGCGCGCGCCGTGAACGCTTTTACTCGTTTATCCGGCCGATCATGGACTTTTGCCAGACCATGCCCGCGTTCGTGTTCATGATCCCGGTCATCGCTTTCTTCGGTACGGGCAAACCCGCCGCGGTCGTGACCACGATGATCTTCGGCGGAACACCGGTGGTACGCTTGACCGTGCTCGGCCTGCGCGGCGTGCCGGAACACGTGCGCGAGGCCGCCATCTCGTTCGGTGGCAGTAAATGGTACCTGCTGACGCGGGTCGATTTACCCCTGGCCAGTCCATCCATCCGCGCCGGGATCAATCAGACCATCATGTTGAGCCTGGCGATGGTGGTGGTTGCGTCCCTGATTGGCGCCAAGGGCCTCGGCGAGGATGTCCTCGAAGCGCTACAGTACGCCAATGTCGGCCAGGGCATTCTTGCCGGGTTTGCGATTCTGTTTTGCGCCATGATTCTCGACCGCATCGTTCAGGGTGAACGCAAGTAGATCTATCGGGATGACAGGTTTTCCCGCCAGGCAATCCGCGGATCAGGCGTAGGCAATGCAAACCCTGGTGTTTGTTCATGGCTACCTCGGTGGCAGTCCTCAATGGGCCGCTCAGGCCGAAGTGTTTTCGCGGCATTTCAAGGTAATCACGCCGGACCTTCCTGGTTTCGGATTAAACAATGAACAGGAACCGCCGCAAACGATCGGCGGTTTCGCGGCTTATGTGCTCGATGAGCTCGAGCGAATCGGGATCGATAGCTTCCACCTGGTAGGACACTCCATGGGCGGCATGATTGTTCAGGAGATGATCGCCATGGCGCCCGAGCGCATCGACCGCCTGGTTCTCTACGGCACGGGGCCGGTTGGCCTGATGCCCGGGCGGTTCGAAACGATCGATGAATCACGGCGCAGGCTGAGCGAGGATGGTGTCGAGGAAACCGGGCGGCGCATCGCCGCTACCTGGTTTCTGCAGGGTGAGCAGGCGGTCCGTTATCCGGTTTGTGCCGATCTGGCGGTAATGGCTTCGCTGCGGGCGGCCCAGGCAGGCCTCACTGCCATGGAGGCCTGGTCAGGCGTATCCGCATTATCCAGGATTTCAACGCCAACGCTGGTGCTCTGGGGTGACGGCGACCGCGCTTACCAGTGGAGCCAGCCGCAACAGCTCTGGCAACAAATCGCCGGTGCCCGGCTGGCCGTCATTCCAGGATGCTCACACGCGGTGCACCTGGAAAAACCTGATTTGTTCAACGCGGTGCTGGCTGACTTTCTCGGAATCGATTTATCGCCCGCTAAACCAGGGTGACAGTTACCCTGATTCGAACAGGCAAAGAGCCAGGTTAACTACTGCCAGGATTTGCTAGGTGTCTTTCCACTTTTCCTGATGACTGCAACCACCGCCGTGATCGCCACCTGAATTGTAGTTTCCTGCAACTGCCGGCCCCATTGCGAACATCAATGCAATGGCCAGGCTAGCGATATATGCTTTCATGATACCTCCTGCTGTCGGCTGGTTAGCCGTTCGGACTTTAGTCGCCAGGGGAAAAGAATAACGCATACCGGGAGAGAGGACAAATCCGGGGTTTTCAGTTCAATCCTTATCGGCCTTTGGCAACGACAGCTTGAGAACGAGGAGTATCCACGGCGTTGCATGCAGCAGCAAATCGAAGATATCGATCGGTTTGACGAGTTCTCCGGCAACCAGCATCTTGAGCTTTTCCCATAGATGCGGTTGCGGCGTGAACGGCGCCAACCCTAGCGTCAGGCAGAGCACGATTAACAGGGACAACGGGATTTTATCGAGCAGTTTCCGCATAGAAACGATTCCATAGAGAGACAGGTAGTATCGCCTGCCCCGGTTTGCATGCCGGGATCATAGCGAATGGAGATAGTCGACGACCTGCTCGCGCTCCGACAGCACCAGGAACAGGCCCAGGTCTTCGCCCTCCATGTGTTCCAGCGCATGGCGCACACCGGCAAGTGGAGAGTCGGCAATATGGATCTGGTTTTCCGCCAGGCCCTGCTCGAGGCAGGCGCGTCGCAGGATCGCGCTGACCTCGCCCGGCGCGCGACCCCGCAGGTAGGATTCGAGCTCGGTAATCACGACCCGATCGGGCTCGATTGCGCATACACCGTCGGCAATGGCCGCGATTTCCGCGTCCGAGCGATCCCCGGCCGATCCGAACAGTGCCCATTTACGACGTGCGGGCATACGCCTGGCGGTCTCCACCACGGCGGCGACGCCGTGCGCATTGTGGGCGAAATCGACGATCACCCTGCCCGAGCTTCCGAGTTCGAATATGTTCATGCGACCCGGGTTATCGCTTTCGTCACTGCGAAAACGCTGCAATCCGTCGCTTATCTGCGCATCGGTAAAACCCATCGCGCTGGCCACGCCGACAGCGCCGAGCGCGTTCTGCACGTTGTGCCGCGCGGCGCCGTTCAAAGTCATCGGGATCGCATCGATCGCACAGATGCGGATCGCGTCGCTGCCGTCGAAACGGAAGATCTCGCCGTCCTCGGCATAACAACAGACTCCCTGCCGGGAAATCTGCTGCGCGATTAACGGGTTTGCCCGGTCGAGACTGAACCAGCACAGGTCAGGCAGATCCTTGTCGGCCAGGTGCTCGACGATTCCGGCATCGTCGGCATTGAGCACCAGCACCCCGTCCTCGGCCAGGCCCTTGCCGACCACGAACTTGGTGGCGGCCAGCGCCGCCAGCGTATTGACCCCGTATTGCCCCAGATGATCTCTGGCGACATTGGTCACCAGCGCCGCACGCGCGCGCTGCACGGCCAGTCCACGCCGCAGGATACCGCCACGCGCCACCTCGAGGAAGGCGACCTCGAGTCGCGGATCACGCAGCAACAGGCGGGCGCCGCCGGGGCCAGAGTAGTCGCCCTGGTCGAGAATTTCATCACCGACGCGCACGAAATCGGTAGAG
>JAASSH010000019.1 GCA_021767985.1 Gammaproteobacteria bacterium
CTGATGCAGATCGAACACAGCTTTGACACCATGCGCACCAAGATCGAAGACATGACCCGGCAGGAGCTCGAGCAGGCGCTATTGCAGGCAACCCCGAGCAAGCCACCGAAACCGACTTTCTGGTCGCGCCTGGCCGGGTCGAGGCGGCAGGCGCCGGTTGCCGCGCCGCGCAGCCGCCAGGAGCGCGAATTCGACCTGATCAACTCTTACAAGCAAAACGGGCTCGCAGCAGACGATGAGCTGGCCGCGGCAGTGTATCGCAGCCTGTATCGGGTGCTGGGCTCGATCGCGACCACGCGCGGCTTCATCGGCAACGATCCGCATTACCTGGCCGGCATCTGCGTGCGTCATGCCTGCAACTACCTTGGCAGCCGCGACATCGGGCGCAAGGTTGGCGAATTAGTCAGGCAGGCGATCGCCGCCGAGGGTTACGAATCGATACCCGATGCCGAAGAACCGGTATTGATCAGTCTCAAAGGTGCATCCGCGGCCGGCAAGAGTTCGCTGCGCCCGATGCTGCGCGAGATGATGTCCGACCTGGGAATCGAAGATCACGGCTACGGCACCATCAGCCCCGACATCTGGCGCCGATTACTGCTCGATTACGACGCCCTTGGCGAGAGTTACAAGTATGCCGGCCGTTTTACCAGCCACGAGGTCAACGTCATCGACACCAAGCTCGACCGCTACATCCGTGCCAAGGCCGAACGGCGCCATTCCATCCCGCACCTGATGGTGGATCGCTTTCGCTTCGACAGCTTCGCCAGTGAAAAGATAACCAGCGTGCTGCATAAGACCTATGTGCGCTACATCGATACCATGTACATGTACTTCGTCGTCACGCCGCCCGAGGCAACCGTCGAGCGCGGCTGGGAGCGCGGCCTGGTGCGCGGCCGCTACAAGGCGGTGGAGGATTTCCTGGCACACTGTATCGAGGCCTATGCCGGCATGCCGAAGCTGTTGTTCAAATGGCTGGCCAATGACAAACCGCGTTACTTCTTCGAGTTTCTCGACAACAGTGTACCCAAGGGCACTTACCCCGAACTGATCGCGCGCGGCACCCAGGGATCGATGCAGATTTATCGGCCGTGCTCGCTGATCGATATCGAACGCTATCAGCGCATCAACGTGCTGGCGACCGGCCCGGAACAGGTTGCCGCGGCGCCGGATCAGCTGACGGTGGCCAACAATCTCGGCTTCTTGCGGCAGTGCATCGCCAAGATAAACCTGATCGAGTTCGTCGATATAAACACCGATACGGCCTTCCTGTCGATTCGTTCCGGAAGTTTCGAAGTTATCGACCCAGTGCTGTTCGCACAAAACATTCTCGACCAGACCCTGCACGATATTATCGAACAACTGGCCCCTGATTTGCTGCCCTGACGAGCCCTGGGCTAAACTGGCGCTTTCAGGAGGAGCGATTCATGAACCAAGCGATCAGGGGCAGCTGCCTGTGTCAGACGGTCAAGTACCAGTTTCACGGGCCCGCATACGCCTTCCAGTATTGCCATTGTTCACGCTGCCGCAAGTTCACCGGTAGCGCACACGGCAGCAACATCATCGTCGATCCGAAAAATTTCGAGTGGCTCAGCGGTGAAGACATGGTGGGCCGTTTCGAGCATCCGGAGGCAAAGCATTTTGCCACCTGTTTTTGCAGGAACTGTGGCTCGTCTCTGCCATGGATGTCGCAAAGCGGAATCTCGGTCGTTATTCCCGCCGGTACCCTGGACCAGGATCCCGGCATCAAACCCACGCAAAACATCTTCTGGGAATCCCGCGCGCCGTGGCGCGAAGAAGTCAGCGCGCTGCCGCATTACGATGAATTGCCACCGCGCAAAGCAAAATCCTGATCTTGACAGGGATTGCGCTACGTAGCCTCATCCCCGCGCAAGCGGCGGTCCGGCATCACCTGATCCGGTGACAATCAGGAAACGGCTCGCCTAAAACAGATCCTGCTGCTGATCGGTAACCGCGGCCATCGATGATCCGATCGCATTCAGAATGGTATCGGCGATGGGCGTCAGCTGCTTGTCGACGTAATGCTCGTAATCGAGGCGATCATGCTGACATTCCAGGGTTTGCGCGCCGGCAACGGTCATCACGTACTCGATCCAGCTCTTGTTACGATAGCGCGAGGGTTCGTGTTTCTGCCTGAACTCGGCTTCGGCCTTGATCGCCGCCTGCGCGTGCGGCGGAATATTTTTCCGGTACTCGGATAATTTCTTGCGCAGGCGCTTACGATAAACAAGCTGCTCGTCGAGCTTGCCCGCGTACAGGTCGGCCACGACCTGACGGATATAATTCCGGTACTCCTCACCGTCGAAAATCAACCGATAAAGAGTTTGCTGAAACTGCCTGGCCAGCTCGGTCCAGTCGGTACGAACCGTCTCGAGGCCCTTGTAGACGATGTTGCGATTGCCCTGCTCGTCGTCGATCAGGCCGGCGTAGCGTTTCTTGCTGCCCTGCTCAGAGCCGCGCATGGTGGGCATGAAGAACTGCTTGAAATGAGTCTCGAACTCCATCTCCAGGCAGGACTCGATGCCGTGCTCCCGCTGCAGGCTGTCGCGCCAGTAAGCATTGATGATTTCGACCAGCCGCTTACCGATGGCTGACGCGCTCGCGTTATCCTGCTGCCCGTGCAGCGATACGAAAACCGAATCGGTGTCACCATAAATGACTTCGTAACCCTGGTCCTCGATCAGCTTGACGGTCTGGATGATAATATCGTGACCGCGCTTCGTGATTGAAGCGGTTAGCCTCGAGTCGTGCAGCCGGCAACCGGCGGTGCCGAGTACCCCGTAGAACGAATTCATGATTATCTTGATCGCCTGCGACAGCGCCGAGTTGCCGTCACGCTTGGCCTGGTCGCGTGCCGCCCACAGGTTCTCGATAATCTGCGGCAATATGTGTTCGGTCTTGTGAAAGCTGGCGCCATCGTAACCGGGAATTCGGTCGTCCTCGCCGGCCGTCGTGGCGGCGATGCGCGCATAGGGGTCGACGCGAAAGGTTCTGATGATACTCGGGTACAGGCTTTTGTAATCGAGCACCAGCACCGAGCCCTGCAACCCGGGCCTGGAATCCATGACGTAGCCGCCCGGCGCGCTCAGCTCACCGCTATAGTCGCCGATGTTGGGTGCGATGTACCCCCGCCGGTGCAGCCGCGGCAGGTACAGGTTGTCGAAGGCGGCCACGGAGCCACCCGCACGATCCATTTCCAGCCCGGTAAGCCGGGCGCGCTCGATCGAGAAGTTGATCAGATCGCTATGCTCGAATATATCCCAGACAAGTTGACAATCTTCCAGGTTGTAATCCGCCAGCGTCTGTTTCTCTTCATGAAACTGACGCCTGATTTCCTTCGCCTTGTATAAAGGGTCAGAGTGGCTGGAGTCATGAATCAGCTTGCCCCGACCCAGCAGCTCTTGTGCCACCGACTCGAGTGCAAAGCTCGCGAAGTTGAAGGTAGCCGCGCGCAGGGTGTCGATTCCATCCAGCACCACACGACCGGGTATTAATACGAAATGCTGGTTGCTGTCCGCTTGCGACTGCCGCCACTGCGGCAGCGAGCCGCTGCGACCGATAGCTAGCGCCTGTCCCAGTGCATGCGACTTTTGTTGCAGTAACCTGAGATCGAAGTTGACGACGTTCCAACCAATGAAGATGTCCGGGTCGATACGCGCCACCCATTCGATCCAGCGCTGCAGCAGGGCCCTTTCATCGGCGACATACTCGATCAACCCGGTATCCTCGCCCTGCCCGATCATGATAACGCGTCGGATCTGCGAGCTGACAAAGGCAATCGAATACAGCGCATTGCTTTCGTAGTCCGATTCGATATCGAGCGACATGACTTCGAATTGCGGAATGTAATCCCCCGCCTGCAGGCGGACGTTGTGCAGGGCCTCGCCGTTATAATCCGCGTCGACGTCGATCGAGGCCGTGATGAAGCGTTCGCACAAAAAGCGCTCGGTCGGTCGGATATCCGCCTCGAAACAGGCGATCCCGTCATGCTTTAGACGATCGCGTGCGCGGTAAAGCCGCTGCTGCGAATCGAAGTAAACCCCGCTTACCGGTTCCTGCCTGAAAGTCTTGAGTTCAAGCGGTTTAATCGCCAGGTTGCGCACGCCGGCGAGCGATTCCGCCACCGCGTCAGCGTCCGCCTGCCGCACGAAAAACAGCGACTGCTGTTGATGAATCGAAACTGCAAGCGGGCCCTGGGCGCTGGTCAGCCAGAAGTCCAGCCGCACGCCATCACGCTCGTCTACCCACTGCCGGGTCAACAGGAAAGCCGGAATCATTGCGCGTAACCAGCCACGGAGAAGGCTTCGCTATTCTGCGCAACCAGCGCCTCGGCGCGGTGATACAACATGACATCAAGCCAATTCAGTTCCATGCGGGGATTTGATGCCTTTACTATTGGCTGCGTTAATTCCGGGAAAAAATTTTAGCATTAATATGTCGCCATCTGTTATGCAATCATGCCCGTTATTAATCTTTGGAAACAACCATGCAACTTTGTCGTTACCGACGGAAATCATATAGTATTGGCGCTTTCGAAACTCGCAGCAGGCCGCCCCGGCGACGATGACCCCCAATGACTAAATCGGCGTTCACCAAACCCTTCACCCAGCAGGAAGCCATACCCGAGGCCGGTATCGAGAGTGCGGTCGAGGTCATGCGCGGTGGCCGCCTGCATCGCTATAACACGCTCGACGGCGAAACCGCCGAGGCGGCCCTGCTGGAACAGGAGTACGCTGCCTACATGGGTCAGCGCTATTGCCTGGCCTGCACATCGGGCGGCTATGCATTGCATATCGCGCTCAAAGCCGCAGGCATCGAGCCGGGCGAGCCGGTGCTGAGCAACGCGTTCACGCTGGCGCCAGTGCCGGGCGCGATCGACAATGCCGGCGGCAAACCGGTGCTGGTTGAAATAGATCCCGATTACTGCGTCGACCTGGCGCATCTCGAATCCATGATGCAGCAGTCGAAGGCGCGGTTTTTCATGATATCCCACATGCGCGGGCACATCGCCGATATGGACGCCGTGCTCGCGCTATGCCAGCGCTACCAGGTAACGCTGATCGAGGATTGCGCCCACACCATGGGCGCGAGCTGGAACGGTAAAAAATCAGGTACCTTCGGCAAAGTGGCCTGTTTCAGTACGCAAACCTACAAGCATCTGAACTCGGGAGAAGGCGGCCTGCTGACCACCGACGACGATGAAATCATGGCGCGCGCAATCATCTACTCGGGTTCGTACATGTTATTCGAGCGCAATGGCACCCTGCCCCCGGTCGAAGTATTCAACGACATCAAGCTGGACACGCCAAACTACAGTGGCCGTATGGACAACCTGCGCGCCTCGATTCTGCGGGCGCAACTGCCGCAGCTCGACGAAAACTGCGCGCGCTGGAACGCGCGCTACCGGGCGCTCGAAAATCGCCTGCGGCAGAATTCACAAATTCAGCTGCCCGCGAGGCCCGCCGCCGAAGCCTTTGTCGGCAGCTCGCTGCAGTTTCGCGTCGAAGCCCTGAGCCCTGCGCAGATCGGGTCCTTCATCGCCGGCTGCGCGCTACGTGGCGTCGAATTGAAATGGTTCGGCGGCATCGAACCGCAGGGATTTACCAGCCGCTACGACAGCTGGCGCTATATCGAGGACAGCCCGCACCTGCCGCAAACCCTGGACATTCTCGCGACGACTTTCGACCTGCGCATTCCGTTGACCTTTTCGGTCGAGGACATGGAACAGATCGGCAGCATCATCGACGAAGAAGCCCGCTCGGCCGCGCCGGACCGATAATTTCAGTAAAAGCACAGGCTTAGACCAAATGCCTCGGCTTCCGCCCCGATGAATAACGGCGCCACGTAAAGCCAGATAATATGGCTGTTGTAATCAGCCGCGGATTATCTCTTTGCCTGGCTATCTTGCTCGAAAAAGGGATTCACCGAGCCGTCCTCATTGACTTCCATTACAATGCGCAGTGGAGTCGTGGAATAGAATGTTACCGGTATTTCGGGCGTCAGCACCTCGCGCTTGCGGTCACCGCCCGGATGAGTCCAGCTCAGTTCAATCCCCTGCTGCGGATAAGGGCGCGTGCCAAAGCGATCTTCGCAAACGGCATTCATCGCAACCTCGTCGCAACCGAGCGCCTTTTCCGAATCTACCACTCGAACACCGACATTCTCGATGGTCGAGCCGGACAGGTTGACCACCTGGATCTGGTTGAAGCGATAGCTCGGGTTATAGCCCGTGGCACAGGCCGCGGTTACGAGACTGGCGAGCAGAATGACAAATTTTTTCATGGTAATGCCTGCAGATTATGTGTTCCCTTGATACGCAGCACAGCCGGTTTTAGATTAGATTAAGCAATAAAGTCGTGATCGCTGATTTTAATGCGGCCCAGGACATTGATCACAAACATCTGTTATCGAAGAAGCGCTTTTCCGTATCTGACGATTAACTTTCGTTTTCCCTGAACTCCAGACTGATCCGCAGATTGCCTTTAAACCAGCTATCGATACTTAGACCGTCCTTGTTTTGTTTTACACTAAAACCGTCCTGCTCTTCCGGCAGCACCCGCCTGAGCTGGATTTCATGTTTTGAGTAATGCACCGTCAGACTAACATGGTAAGGATAAAAGCCATCGAGGAATCTGCGATGGTAGGGTCCGTTCTGTATGACATAGGTTTTATCGGGTAAGCGTTGCAATACTTGTACGTCCGCCTGCACACACAGCACCGCGCCCTTCCCTACGCCTTCCAGTTCGACGCCATTCTGTCCAACACGGATTTGTTCTATGTTTTCTCCACGGGTCACCTGTAGATTTTTCATTTCTCGATAGGCATAGACCACATCGGTCCTGCTCACTGCGTCCAGATGCCGGTAACATTGTTGCATCTGCACCCAGCCGGTCTGCTTACTATCGCTGCTTATCCATAAGTGCGTATCGGAATGCAAAACCGATTGGTCGTGGACAGGGGCAATAAACTCCAGCCGGCCTTCATTGACCTGCAAGGTGCGCCATTCGGTGTCGTCGTCCGGCCAGTCTTCATCGGCCGGCGGTTCCGCCGCAACAAGCATGACGGGAAACAGCGTTATACAAATCGCTTTAACTAAAACGCGTTTACCGGCAATGAACTTCATAATTGAAACGATTCAAGGGGCAGGTCGTCATTTTACCGGCATTTTAATCGTTGCGGTCGAAACAAGTTATCAAGCCTGATCGATGAGCCAGTTTCGCAAGGCGAGTGCGTTCTGGCTAACATAGCGCGCCGGCGCAACCTGGATTGCGTAGCCATAACCCTCGAGCCGGTGCTCGAAAGGCGCAACCAGCAGACCGTTGTCGAGCTCACGCTGCATCAATGCGTCAGCCATGGTCCAGCCGAGACCGTCGATAGCCGCCTGGGTGCGTACGTTGGCGTCGGCAATGACCCGTCGCGGATTGCCCGGTGGAGAAGTCCGCTCACCGCACCACAGACTCCACAAGTCCAGTTGCCGGTCCTCGCATAACAACGGGACCGCATCCAGTGGCGGCCGGGACAGGTCGGCGATTTCGAGCGGTGCCGCGTTGAGATTGATGGAAAAGCGCTCTAGTAATTGCGGGCTGCAGACCGGAAACAACGGCATCGGCAATTCCAGCGGACGGTTACGGGTCACCTGGCCCGCCATCTGGCACCAGCGTATTGCGAAATCCACGTCCTGGATCTTAAAATCCTCGGCGTTCACCGAATGCTGCAACAGGATCGAAATCTCCGGATTGAGCTCACTGAATCCTGAAATTCGCGACGACAGCCAGCGCAGGGCGACGTAGGTAGTCGCACCGACCAGTACGTCGTTGCCGGAATCGCCGGGCTTGATCTGCTCGATGGTTTGAGTCAGTTCCGCGAACAGGCGCTGCACGGTTTGCAGTAACTGTTGCCCCGCGTTGGTCAGGTAGACCTGGCGCACGGCCCGACGAAACAGCGCGCAATCGAGATCCTCCTCGAGCCGGCGAATCTGATAACTGACCGCGCCCCTGGTCAGGCATAACTCTTGCGCCGCCCGGCTGAAGCTGAGTTGGCGTGCGGCCGATTCGAATACCTTGAGTGCATCGAGCGTTGGCAAATGATGTTTCATACCGGGTTATAGTTAAATTAATTTACTAATGGTTCTCACCAAAGCCAGTGATTATATAATTTATAGTTAAAAATAATTGAATCATTCGAGATTAATTTTCGATTGTCAAACGGTTGCGGATCGGCATTAATAGCGCTTAGTTCCCGGGATTCGTAAAGATGACAGACAAAGAAATCAGATCGCAGGCACGCGTGGTTGTTATAGGCGGCGGCATCGCCGGCTGCTCCACGCTTTATCACCTGACACGCGAGGGCTGGAACGACGTGGTGCTGGTCGAGCGTGACGAACTGACTTCCGGTTCGACCTGGCATGCGGCGGCCCAGGTGACGCAGTTCGGCGGCAACCAGACCATGGTTGCGCTCAAGCGCCACAGTATCGATCTTTACCGGGAACTGGCGTCCGACCCCGAAAACCCGATCTCTTACCATATCACCGGCGGCATGCGGCTCGCGCACACGCCGGCGCAGGTCGATACTTACAAGCATTACGTCGGTATGGCAGCCGGAATGGGAGTCGAGATGGAATTTATCGACGCCCAGGAGGTTGGCAGGCGCCACCCGCTGATCAATACCACGGGGCTGCTCGGCGCCTGGTGGGATCCGCTCGACGGCGATATCGACCCCGCTGGAATTACTTTTGCCATGGCGCGCAAGGCGCGTGAAGCCGGCGCCGAGGTCTACCGTTTCAACCCGGTCGAGAGTATCACCCGCAAAGCCAACGGCGAATTCATCGTGCACAGCAGGCAAGGCGATATCACTTGTGAGAAGGTGGTTAACGCCACCGGCTACCGGGTCAACGAGGTCGGCAACATGCTCGGCGTCACCCACCCGGTAACCTCGATGGAGCACATGTATTTTCTGACCGATACCATGCCCGAACTCGAGGCGCTCGACTTCCGCGTGCCGATCATTCGAGATCCCGGCGACGACTTTTACAGCCGCCAGGAAAAGCTGGGGCTGCTGGTCGGCGTTTATGAACAGGGTTGCCAGACCTTCGGCATGGACGGCATCGACCCCGATTTTACCCAGGCCCTGTGCCCTTCCGATCTCGACCGATGTCTCGATAACATGGAGCGCATCTTCGAACGCCTGCCGTCGCTGGCGGAAGCCGGTATTCACACCGTCATCAATGGCCCCATCACCTATACCATCGACGGCGCGCCACTGATCGGCCCGGTCCCGGGGATCGAAAACGCCTACTGCGCTATCGGCCTGCGCGCCGGTATCGGCGAATCCGGCGGCCACGGCAAGCTGCTGGCTGAAATCATCGTGCATGGCGAATGCGAATGGGACACCTGGTTCCTGGATCCCAGGCGCTTTACCCAGTATGCCAATACCGAGCACACCTGCCTCAAGGCGATCGAGGACTACCAGAACGAGTTTCACTACCATATGCCGCACGAGTACCGCCCCGCTGCGCGGCTGGCACGCACGACACCGCTGTACCCGGTGCTCGACCGGATGCAGGCCGAATGGGGCTTGGTCAACGGCTGGGAACGCGCGCTATTCTTTAAACCGGAACCCGACTTCGTGGACGAGCATAGTTACCGTTTCACTCCCACCGAGGCTGTGATCGAGAAGGAAATCGAACACTTGAGGCAAAACGTCGGCCTGATGGAAGTATCCGGTTTTAACCGCTACGAAATCAGCGGCGCGGGCGTAACCGAATTCCTCGACCGCATGGTCTGCGGCCGGTTGCCGACCGAGATCGGCAAGCTCGGCCTGTGCTACCTGCTCACCGAAAAAGGCAACGTGTTGAGCGAGGCGACGCTGGTCAAATTGGGCAAAGATCGCTACTGGTGGGGATCGGCAGCAGCGGCTGAATGGCACGACCGCGACTGGCTCAACCGCTTCAAGCCGGACACGGTAACGCTGACCGAGATGGCTGCCACGCACACCATCCTCGTGGTCGCCGGGCCGAAATCACGCACCCTGCTGCAATCGGTTTCGCCGCGCTGCGACTGGTCGGCGCAGGCCTTTCCGTGGCTGCGCGCACGGTCGATGTTCATCGGCCATGCCGAAGTGATCGCGATGAGCGTGAGCTTCTCCGGCGAACTCGCCTACGAACTGCACGTGCCCAACGAGCAGCTTTACCTGGTTTGGCAAATCATCAGCGATGCCGGCCGTGAATTCGACCTCGGTTACTTCGGTCTTTATGCTACCGAGTCGATGCGCCTCGAGAAAGGTTACCTGCACTGGAAGGCCGACCTGATTTACGAACACAACCCGCTCGAGGCAGGTCTCGATCGCTTCGTTAAACTGGACAAACCGGACTTCATCGGTAAGGCAGCCCTGCTGCGGCAGATCGAACGCGGCCCGCGCAAGCTGCTGGTTTCGATGACGGTGGATTGCGATATCGCGCCCGCGCATGGCGGCGATCCGGTGTATGCGGACGGACAGCAGGTCGGTTCGGTCACGTCCGCTGGTTACGGCCACCGGGTAAAACGGAATATCGCCTATGCCTACATCGAACCGCAAAGCGCCGCAATCGGCACCCCGCTCACGATCGGAATTCTCGGTGAAGAATACCCCGCCGAGGTCGTATCGCCGATACTCTACGACCCTGAAAACGAACGGGTACGGGTATGAGCGACAAATCACTGCGGCGCAGGCGAGGCAGCCGCCAGGCGATGCTGGAGAAACGCAGCAAGCCGCCGGCGATCAACCCGGCACCGGCAGGCCCGGTCGGCGGGCAGTATCGGCCGCTTACCGAGCACCAGCTGCGGCAAATCTACGACACCTCGATGCGTATGCTGGCAGAACTCGGCATGGGCGATGCGCCGCCGGCGCTAACCGAGCAGGCGCTCAAATGGGGTGCGACGATAAACGATCTGGGCCGCC
>JAASSH010000231.1 GCA_021767985.1 Gammaproteobacteria bacterium
CACCGGGTACCGGCGAGGGAGCTGGTGCAGCAGCTGTGCCAGGGCTGGAGCAGGGAGTTGTCCGATGAGCCGAAGTAGGGTTTCCGTCAAACTGCTCCTGGCGCTGGTCTTGCTCGGCGTCATCGGCTGGTTGATCTACGCCAATATCGAATTTTTCGAGGAAACCGAAACCTCGAGCTGGAGTGTCGAGGCCTTGCGTAATCCCTACCTCGCGGCCCAGCAGTTCATGACGCGCAGCGGTGTCGAGGTTACCGATGTCGATAGCCTGGCGCGACTCGACGAGCTGAACTCGGTTGGCACGCTGTTCTTCAGCGACGCCAACCAGGTACAGTCGCCGCGCCAGCTGGAGCAGGTAATGGATTGGTTGGAAGTAGGCGGCAATGTCATCTACGCCGCAAACTCGACCGCTTTCGAAGACGATCTGCTGCTGGCTGAATTCGAGGTAACAGTCGACTGGGCCGATGATGAAATCGCAGAGGATGGCGACGACAAGCCGCTCAGTGAAAACATGCGCGAATACAACCGCCAGCTGCGGCAGGGGAAATCGAGAGAGGAGATCGCGCGTTCCCTGGCCGATGACCAGGTTTCGCTGACCCGGATCAGATTCGACGACGATATCGGTCAGATCGATATTGCTTTCGATAACGACCGAATCCTGCTGCACCCCTACATTGCGGATTCGGAGTACAACGCCGGCGAGCACAGCCCCTTTAGCTGGTCGGTATCGGATTATGGCGTGCACATGATGCAGTTCGAGGTCGGCAGTGGCTTGCTGACGATTATCTCCGACCCGCAAATCTGGACCTCATACCAGATAGATCTACACGATCACGCCTATCTACTATGGTTACTGAGCTCCCAGGACGGAAATTTCGCGATTCTGAGTTCGGTAGTGCGCGATTCGATCTGGGTGCTGCTGCGGCGTAACGCCAGCGAGCTGTTGCTGGCGACAGGGCTGTTGGTACTGATCTGGATCTGGCGTATGGGGTATCGCTTTGGACGCCTGGTACCGCGCGACCGGTCGCGCACGCGCGCGCTGGGAGAGCATTTTTCGTCGGTTTCGCACTACCTGTGGCATCACCGACACGCGGAGTACCTGGTCGCTCCATTGCGTCAGCAGGTGCTGCGCCGCGCCAGCCTGATGCTGACCGGGTTTTCGGATGCCGATCCGCAAAAGCAGTATCAACTGCTGGCGCAACGCTGTGAGCTGAATGCCGCGGCGATAGCGCGCGCCCTTGGCAACTCTGATTTTAACGAAACGTCTTTCGTGCAAACGGTAAGATTATTGAAACGTATCGAGCAATCACTATGAATGATTCAACCATTACAACTTCCGCGGCGCTCGACAGCTTGCGTCAGCATATCAACAGCCGCCTGATCGGGCAGTCGCAAGTGGTCGACCAGGTGTTGATCGCAATGCTTGCCGGTGGCCATGTATTGATCGAGGGTGTGCCCGGCCTCGGCAAGACCTTGCTGGTGCAGACGCTGGCGGCCGGTATCGGCGGCAAATTCAAGCGCATTCAATTCACCCCCGACCTGATGCCGGGCGATGTAACCGGGCACGTCATGTTCGATATGTCGCAAGGCAAGTTCGTGCTCAAGCACGGGCCGGTGTTTACCAATCTGCTGTTGGCCGACGAAATAAACCGTGCCCCGGCCAAAACCCAGGCCGCGCTGCTCGAAGTCATGCAGGAACAGCAGGTCACGCTGGACGGGAAATCGATGGAGGTCGGCAAACCGTTCATGGTGCTGGCCACGCAGAACCCGATCGAGCAGGAAGGTACCTATGCCCTGCCGGAGGCCGAGCTCGACCGCTTCATTATCAAGATCAATATCGACTACCCGCAAACGCAGGACGAGGTTCTGATCGCCACCCGCTACGCGCTGCAATCCTTCGGCGGTGAGCCGGGAGATACCCGGCAACTGCTCGACGTCGAAAGCGCCCAGCAGCAGTGCGCCGCGATCGAGGTCGACGACAAGGTGGCCGCATACGCGGTTGACCTGGTGCGCGCTACCCGCGGCAGCACGCTGTTGCGCCACGGCGCGGGGCCGCGCGCCAGCATTGCGCTGTTGCGCTGTGCCAAGGCGCTGGCCCTGATCAACGGGGCCGGCTTTATTACACCGGACGACGTCAAGGCGATGGTGCTTCCGGTGCTGCGCCATCGCGTGATACTGGCACCCGAGGTGGAAATCGACGGACTCGGGGTCGACCAGGTACTCGGTAACCTGCTGGAAAAGGTCGACGCGCCGCGCTCATGAAACCCTCCCGGCTGTTATTGCAGTTGCTCCTGGTCTGGCTGCTGCTGGGCGTGCTCGCCGCGCTCGCGACGATTCTGGAATGGCCGCGAGCATTCGAAATCAAGTTAGTCTTCTGGAGCTGGCTGGCGTTGAGCGTAATCCTGGCTCTGCTCGACGCATACTCGCTGCGGCGGCCGCGCCTGGTCGCGACGCGCACGCTGGAGCCGCATCTCGCGCTCGGCGTGCGCCAGCAGGTCGAGATCCGGCTGGAAAACCACGAGCCACGCAAGCTGGTATTATGGCTGACCGATTTCCCCCCGGCACAGCTGCAGCTAGAGGGCTTGCCGGTAAGGCTCGAACTGGAACCCGAAGCCTATGCCAGGCTGCGCTACTCGATAACGCCGCTGCGGCGCGGCCTGGCCGAATTTGATCGGGTATGTTGCCGCGTGCTGTCTGGCTGGCGCCTGTGGGAAAAGAACTATTACTACGGCGAAGCCCAGCAATCGAAGATTTACCCGAATTACAAACCGCTGTTTCGTTCGTCTTTCGTTGGCAGCGACCAGCTCTATACCGATCTCGGGCTGCAGTTGCGTCAACGCCGGGGCGAGGGCACGGATTTTCACCAGCTACGCGATTTTCGCATCGGCGATTCATTGCGCCAGGTTGACTGGCGCGCGACCGCCAGGTTCCAGAAGCCGATATCGCGCGAGTACCAGGAAGAGCGCGATCAGCAGGTGGTATTCCTGCTGGATTGCGGTAGACGCATGCGCGCCCGGGACGGCGAGATTAGTCATTTCGACCATGCGCTCAATGCCTTGCTGATTTCGGCCTTCGTTGCGCTGCGCCAGGGTGATAGCGTCGGATTACTCAGTTTTGCCGGCCAGTCGCGCTGGGTTGCACCGATCAAGGGACGGTTCCAGATCAGCCATCTGCTGGACCGGATTTACGACCTCGACAGTTCGCCCGCCACCAGCGACTATCTCGACGTCGCGCAGCAACTGATGACGCGCCAGTCACGGCGCTCGCTGGTCATCCTGATTTCGTCGCTGGAACCAGAGGATCGAGACGACCTGGCCAGTGCCGCCAGGCTGCTGTCGCGGCATCACCTGGTCATGGTCGCATCGATGCGCCAGCAGGTATTGACCGATACCCTGGCAGGGGAGGTGGCGACGATCGACGATGCGCTGCGCTACTGCGGGGTCAGCCGCCATCTGCAGGAGCAGGCGGCGATGTATGCGCAACTGCGCAGCAACAATATCATCGTCGCCGATACGCCACCGGCCTACATGCACTCGACGCTTATCAACGAGTACATGGCGCTCAAGCGCAGCGGGATTTTCTAAGGTGGTTGATGCAAATCAAAGGTTGGTTGTGGCATGCTATATAGGGTATATATCGAGCAGGTTCCTCATACCGAGTAACCCCTAGAAACGGAAGCAGCTAAATGTTTGAATCTTTAAAGCACTGGTTTGACTCGCTCGAAGAGGAGAGCAAGCTATTTGAGCATCGCGAGGACGAAATCCTGCATAGTGCGCTCGCGTCGGTTCTGTATCACGTGATTAGCGCTGACAAGCGTGTCGACCGTAGGGAAAAGCACGAGTTTGACCGTATCCTGAAACAGGAATTCGATCTCGATGACGACCAGGTAGAGCACCTGTACCTCGCCGCGAAGGGGTCGACAGAGGATGTGCACAGCGACTTGCACACCATCAATTTTTATCTGAAGCGGAATCCGGTAGTGCGCATGACCTTCATGCGCAAGCTGTTGCAACTGGTCGACGTGCACGGCGTGCAGGGTGAAGATCTGGAGCTGTTTTTCGAAGCCCTGCACGAAGTATTCCCCGAAGTGAAAGAAATCCAGGGCGACGCAGACCTTTAGTTGAAGACCGGGTTGCCTGGATCACCGAGACAACGGCGCCGGTAATGAACAACGAAGCGCCAACCACTTTACGCAAGGTTATCGGGTCGAGAGGCGACTCCAGGATTTCGAGGTGGTTTACTATCATCGCCATCAGTATCTGGCCCGCCAGATGAATACCCAGGTTTGCATTGGCAGTCCCCGTGGTTAATCGATGCAGGCCTTGCAGTTTTATGGCACCCGTCTCCGCGGCGGTTCCGTCACCTCGATATGCATCAGGCTCGGGATTTGCGATCAGGAATCGGGTTTGACGTCCGAATAGTAAGTCCGCCCGCTGTCATCTGTCCATTTATACAGTTTCTTGACGTTTTCAGCCGGCTGCAGAGCGTTACCCGACTGCCCGCTGATGGCACCTTGTTCGGCACTCGCGGGACCGGCTTCGTCGGAAAAAATAATGTTCGCCATTTCGATTAGTTTTTCGTTCCCCAGTAAATCCAGCGGATTGCCGGAACGAATGCTTTGCTGAAACTCGGCGTCGGCGAGAATCGCCTGCACGCGTGGATCGTTTTTTGCGCGTTGCGCGCGGATCCAGATATCGGTCAACCGGGTTGCGACCGCGGCATCCATGGGGCGGTTATCGGCGGCGGCTTCATCCATCAGACCGGTGGCGTTCGCCAGCGCCTGCATGTCGGCATTATTGATCAG
>JAASSH010000232.1 GCA_021767985.1 Gammaproteobacteria bacterium
CCGAAGCAGGAACTGTTCGACATGCTGGCGAAGAGACTGGCGCCGGTAACACCGCTGCAGCATAAAATGGAGTCTATTCGGGACGAAGCCCTGCGAGCAGAGCTCGACAAGCTGAATCGTGTCACCGGTGCAGCCGCGGCGCTCATGCCGCAGGTGACCTTTCTGCGAATTCGCGACATCGAGGGCGGGCAGTTTTTCACGCTGATCCACAATAACGCGCACCTGAACCAGACATCGCTCTTCCAGGAACAGGCGAATCGCATTCCGGAGGAGGATACGCTGACGCTGGTTCCCGGATTCATCGGCGCTTATCCCAACGCTTTCCTCGAGGTGGATTCCGCCGATCTTGCCGCCATGGTAACGGCGATCGAAGGGCTTCGAACCGAGGAGGATTATCTGGTCTTGAGAGATAACTGGGGAATACGGCGCACCGACAGGCAGTTCTGGAAGCGCAGCGATGAATTTCAGTTCGCCTACCGGCAAAGCAGCCTGTATGACAGCGGCATTCTCGATTTCAACCGGCTGGAAAACCGCTGAGAAAACCGCAGAAAAACCGGGACAGATTTATTTAATCGTTCATAAATAGATCTGTCCCGGTTTTCGGATCTGTCCCGGTTTTCGGTTTTTGCAGATTTGGGATCTGCCCCAGTTTCCGTGCATCGGGCATCTCGATCGATATCAGCGGGCTAACTGCCCCGAACCCCGGTTTCCACTCGATCAAATGCTGCCGAGCATTTGCTCGACCGCGGCCACCTCGTCCTGCGATTCTTTAAGAAACTCGATACTGTCCTGCGGGCTGAAATCGGTCAGTTTCAGTTTGTAGAATGCGGGCATTTTGGACAGCAGCGGTAACTGACTGGCGCGCTCCGTCCCCAGGTAGCTGTGGTAGCGGGCTACCAGGACCAGGTCGCAAAGGTCGGTGCTGACGGAAGGGTTGCGGAACCAGCTGCGCGATTCTTCCCCGACCGTCACCAACTCGTCCCCCAAATTCCATTTTTGCAGTAACAGGCTATTGATTTGAGGGCGCAATGCCTTGACGGTCTGATCGAGCTCTTGCTCGTCGCCATACTGGTCGCTGTGTTCCTGGGCATACTCCAGGATTGCAATGACGCCGAGGTCGCTCAACAGCCCGGCCATCTGCGCGGCATCGGGATCGAAAATGCCGGATTTTCCGGCGAGCACCCGGCTGAACGCGGCTACCCGGCGGCTGTTTTTCCACAGTTCGCGCATGCGTTTTTTCATGCCGACCGATTTTTCCTGGAACAGCCGCGTTGCGGCGATGATAACGATATGGCTCTGCACCGCTTTCATACCCAGGCGAACCATGGCCTGGCGTAAGGATTCCACCGGTGACAAGCCCTGGTACAGCGGGCTATTGGCGTGTTTTAACAGGTAAGCCGTGATCACGGGATCCGTCCGGATCAAATCGTGAATCCTGTCGATTTCAAAATCTTCCCGGGCAAATTCCTGTTGGACCTTGACCACGATATCCGGCAGGGTCGGCAAGCTGATGTTTTCATTCAAAATGTCCTGAAACAACTCGTTGGTCAGGCGGTTCGCCGTTTCACCCTGATCTATAAATTGCAGTTCTATGTCGGGATTCTCTTCCTCCAGCGCCTTCGACAGCTCGGCTAATTTTTCGTCGCTGATCTCGATGTAATGCACCTCACTCATGGCGTCGACGTCGTACAGGCTGGGCCGAAGCTGGGCGATCGGCTGCAGCCAGCCGTTGTCGATGTTTTTGACCGGCTTGGTAACGCCATCCACGGCCCGGCTGATGGCATCGCCCGACAATATGTACAGGCTGTAGCTGCCCGTGTCGCCGGCCGCAATAATATGATCGCCCGGATCGGCGACCTTGATTGTCAGCGATTGGGCGAGGTCATTCAATTGCGCGTCGCTGAACAGTTCCAGGCTGCGGATCGTTTTGAGCGTCGCGAGATCGGGATGGCCGGCACTACTTTGCATAGCTCTACAGTATAGGCAACAAAAGTGTACCGAATGCCCGATTTATGAGTGATCTATTTCAAAAAAAGGCCGGTTGGAGGACTCGCAGGACTGAGGCAGGTTTGTCTCTTGCGCGAGACTTTAACAGGTATACTGTCCCCGGGATTACTGCCCCGGCATGACTCAGATTCCTTGTTGCATCGCCCGGCCGATTAGCGGGATTTCGATCCAGAATATGATGTAAAAAACGGTTACGAACCAGTAATCGATTAAATATCGCAAGCCCTGGTCCTGTGAAACCGCAAAATAAAAGAAGTCGAACAATACGAAGACGAACGTCAGGTAGAGCGCCAGGAAAACGGCGTCCTTGAAATACTGCACCGTGCTGGAATAAAACTTGAGGACCAGGTAAACAACCGGCAACAGTATCAACACGATATTGATCAACCGGGCAATTTTCGTATTCAGGGCCAGGTCCAGGTAATGATGACTGTAGGAGCCTTCCCACCAATTCAGCCACCATGCCGCGACCGCGATCGATAACATGAACAAATGTTTTTTCGTAACCTTCGGATCATCGGCCTGCATCAGATAGCCGATGAGCGGCATCTCTACCCAGACGATGAAATAAAAGATTGTCAAAAACCAGAATTCACGAAAGTAGCCGAAACCGAAGCCCTTGAATAGGCCGAGATAAAGCGCGTCGTAAATCAGAAACGGAACCGACGTAAAAAAGGCAAACCAGATCGAGTCCCTGACGTAATCCTGCTTGCGCGAAAGCCACTTGAGAAGCAGATAAACCAGGGGGACGGTAAATACGATGATGGCGATGCAATCCCCGATCTGAAATTCCCGCGACCAGTCCAGGTAATGGCTATTGGGTAAACCCCTGATGACGAAAAACAGGTAAACGATATTCGCCGCCAAAAAAAAGTACCCGTATTTCGTTTTACCCTGTTTCATTGGACTGCTTTTTTGATCCGCCGCCGCCCGGTCAATCGATATCGGAATCCCAAGATACACCAGTCGATGGCGGGAATGGCTGACTCACATCAATACGCGATGCCGGCAGGAGTGATTAACTCCAGGAAAAACCGGAAAAACCGGGACAAAAAACCACGAAAAAACCGCAAAAAACCGGGACAGATTTATTTAGTTACGGCCTGGACTGTATCACGCTGCCGAATTTCGCCACGTTGTTCATCAGTGTATCTATCCTGAGGTTGCCGACAGGCCTGATCGGGCATCCGGCCTCGCGCAGGGCTCTGGCGGTCCAGGCGTTGCAGGTGTTGAAGACATGATAGGACTCCCGCGACAGGTAAAACAGGCCATCGCCGTACAGGGACGGACCCAATGGTCGACTGGTAGCACTCTCGTCGCGGGCATAACTGTTCTCGATATAACGGCACAGGCGTTCCAGGCCGGCAATGGACAGGTCGACACCAATTATTTCGCTGCGTGGGAAATAGCGCGTTACAGGACCGGTGAACCCGACAACGTGTAATACGCTCGCAGTCGGTAACAACCCGGCCTTGAGGGTAATCCCTAAACCCGGGTCCGGCGTCATGTAATAGTCCTTGTCGCCCCAGCCGACTTCCAGGTACTCCGCCCCGGGGAATTCGTTGTGCTGGGGCCAGACGTCGGCTGGAATGTCCGCACGTTTAATCACGATCCCGGCATGCCAGCCGTGACTGACCAGGTAAATCGTTGCGGACGGTTCATCGGGGCCCGGTGGAAACAAGCCTTTGGGCGGTGAGGCGCAGGCAAATAGCAGCAGCGACAACAAAACGATGATGATACGGAATTGTCTCGGTCCCATCGAAGTCTGTTTTGGTCGGCCGTTTCTGGTTTCGCTGCGGGAGGGAGTCACGAGGGCATTACGGGGACACAATACATATTATTTAATCGGGAACGGGCCACGGTTAATCGATTCGTTTAGGAAAACCGGGACAGATTTATTTAATCGCCGACTTTGCGGGCAGGCGGACGACCTGGGCGTTTGTATTCCAGTCTGATTCCGGTTCTTCGTTCGATTTCTTTTACAAATCTGCTGCCGCCCGTCAGGCGATTGCTCTCCAGTCTCTGTGATATGAACTCCGCTTCAAATGAGGGCGTGTCTTCCGACACAAATTTCCGATAACCCTCAAAGCTGACACCGCATAAAATCGTAAACTCGTGACGATCGACTATTACGGATGGTGATAGTCCTGCATTCTCCCGGTAACTCGACCAACGATAATCCGCCGGCTGGGTAACCATTTTCGCCTTCACTGGATTTAATTCGATATAACGGCAACACTGCAGAAAATACTCGTCGCTGTCAACGATGCTCATTTTGTAACGTCCATCCCAGAGAGACCCGGTGCGGTTCTTTTGCCTGTTGACAAAACGTGTCTGTCTACCAGCCAGTCGCTTCATCAGCAACCCGATACTTTTTATGTCATCTCCAGGGTCAAGTAACAAATGGACATGGTTGGTCATCAAACACCAGGCATATACCTTAACCTGCAACTGCGGGGCCCAGTTTCCCAGCGTATCGAGGTAGTAAGAGTAATCACCGTCACCGACGAAAACGGCATTTCTATTGTGACCGCGCTGAACCACGTGATGCGGCATATTGGGTGCCACCACCCTGCCAATCCTTGGCATAGCAAACTCCTTTTGCAGTTAATTTTGGCTTGATCAAGTTTAAATCAATGCCGCCGTATCATAAATAGATCTGTCCCAGTTTCGCACAGTTCATCGATAAATAGATCTGTCCCAGTTTCGGTCTACAGTTTCGGTCTACTGCCTCAGCTGCCGTTCGCGCAAAATAATGTAACACC
>JAASSH010000233.1 GCA_021767985.1 Gammaproteobacteria bacterium
TCAGATCCGGGTGCGCGGTTTCGACGCCGATATTTTCCCGTTCCAGTCTCGTCAGCGCCGAGCTGCAAAGCGTCGCGACCTCCGCGCTGGTGTCGGCGATACCCAGATCGGTGCTAAAAGCGATCCGCAGTGGTTTGCGCGGCTGCGCCGCCGCATCCTGGAACTCGGTGGGCTGATGCGGTTTGCCGAGGCCGGCCAGCGAGCTGCAACCCGCCATCGCATCGGCGAACAGCGCGAGGTCTGTTACGTTGCGCGCCATCGGCCCCGACTGCGAATAAACACCGAAGGGTTGCTGCCCGGGGCTCGACGCGATCAGCCCGGGCGAAGGCCGCAAACTGGTGACACCGCAAAAACTGGCCGGGGTACGCAACGATCCGCCGAGGTCCGAACCCTGCGCCAGCCAGGCGCAACCGCTGGCGAGCGCGGCCGCGGCACCGCCGGAGGAACCGCCCACGCTGCGCGACAGGTCATAAGGATTGCGGGTGGCGCCGAATACGTCGTTGAAGGTGTTGGCACCGGAGCCAAACTCGGGGGTATTCGACTTGGCGTAAACGATTCCGCCATTGCGCTCGATGGTTTCCACCAGCAGGTCGGACTGCCCTGGCACATGGTTTTCTGAAATCATCGAGCCGTAGGTAGTACGCACGCCGGCCACGTCCGTCAGATCCTTGATCGCGACCGGAATGCCACCGAGCAGGCTGGTAGAGAAATCCCGTTGCGCAGCAGCCTCACGCGCGCGTTCGAAGCACAGCGTCGGCAACGCGTTGATGTCGCCGTCGACCTCGGCTATGCGAGCTTCGAGCGCGGTCAGCGTATCGGTAACATCTATCTCGCCGGATTGCAGCATGGCCACGATCTTGGTGGCACTGCTGCTAATCAACTCATCCATAGCGATCTCTAAGAACGTTCTTCTGTACCTTGCCCATCGCGTTACGCGGCAACTCGTCGAGTAGCACCAGCTTGCGCGGCAACTTGAAGCGTGCCAGCAGGGGTTTGAGCGCAGCGTTCAGTTGCTCCTGGTCGAGCGTGGCACCATCTTCCAGCACCACCGCGGCGGCAACCGCCTCGCCCAGGTCCGGATCGGGAATGCCGAACACCGCCGATTCGAGCACGCCGTCGAGAGCATCGATCTCGGTCTCGATCTGTTTCGGGTAAATGTTGTATCCGCCGGAAATAACCAGGTCTTTTTCACGGCCGAGGATATGCACGTAGCCGTCGCTGTCGATCATGCCCATATCGCCGGTGATGAAGAATCCGTTGGCGCGCAGCTCGAGCGCCGTCTTTTCCGGCTTGCGCCAGTAGCCGAGAAAAACATTGGGCCCGCGCACTTCGATCATACCGGTTTCCCCATCGGCCAGGGTTGTACCACTCTCGGGGTCGGTGATGTTGATCTCGACGCCAGGCAGCGGGAAACCGACGCTGCCGACACGACGCTCACCTTCGTAGGGATTGGACGTGTTCATGTTGGTTTCGGTCATGCCGTAGCGCTCGAGGATGCGGTGCCCGGTGGCCTGCTCGAACTGGACATGGGTCTCTGGTAGCATCGGCGCGCTGCCCGAGACGAACAGGCGCACGTGTGCCACCAGCTCGCGGTCGAAACGATCGTCCGCCAGCAGACGAGTGTAAAAAGTCGGCACGCCCATCAACGATGTTGCCCGCGGCAACTGTTCGATCATCGCGTCGAGGTCGAAGCGCGCCAGGAAAATCATGGAACCGCCGCAGATCAATATAATATTCGTCGCCACGAACAGCCCGTGGGTATGGAAAATGGGCAACGCGTGCAGCAGCACGTCGGCGGAGGTGAAACGCCAGTAATCAACCAGCGTCAGGGCGTTGGACAACAGGTTATCGTGGCTCAGCATCGCGCCTTTCGACAGGCCGGTGGTTCCCGAGGTATACAGAATCGCGGCCAGGTCCTGCGGCGCGCGCTCGACATTGGTGAAGTCCGGGGTCATATTTTCCGCGGCCGGCATCAGGCTGCCGCCGCCGTCGCCGTCGAGCGTCAGCACCCGGGCCTCGATGCCGTCGAACTCGGCTGCGCGATCGCTAGCGCAGACAAACATGGCCGGTTCGGCATCCTCGAGGAAGTACTCGACCTCGGCTCGCGTGTAGGCGGTGTTGAGCGGCAGAAACACGGCGCCGGCGCGTACCGTGGCAAGGTACAGGGCAATGGCCTGCACCGACTTGGTCACCTGCACTGCCACGCGATCACCGGGTTCGACGCCCTGCGCCTGCAGCAGGTTAGCCAGCCTACCGCTCAGACCCACGAGTTCCGCGTAGGACCAGTCGTCACCGTCGGGCACTCGCAGCAGGATCCGTGAATCGGTTTCACGCCCGCCCAGCAGACCATCGAACAGGTGGTTAGCGCCCATCAAATTACCGGCACCGGTTTGCGCCGCAGACCGCTCAGGGCGTTGCCGGCGATTGCCAGCATCAACACCGAGCCACCGAGCAACGTGTAAAGCTCCGCGGTTTCACCGAGAAACAGCCAGACCCAGAAGGGCCCGAGCAGGACCTCGGTCATCGACAGCAGCGCGAGCTCGGCCGCCGGAACGACCTTCGAGCCGATGGTGTATACCACCAGCCCGAGCCCGACCTGGAACACTCCCAGTAAAATGGCAATGGCCACATCATTCGCTGGAATCGTGTACCCGTAGCCCATGAACCAGCAGACCAGCCCCGAGGTAACAATGGCGAAAATACCCGCCATGAAAACCGCTGGCAACATGTCCTCCAGCTTGCCCCAGCGCAGCGCGATGGTGAAAATCGCGAAGCCGCAGGCCGACAGAATGGCGCTGAGATTGCCCGCCAGTCGTCCCAGCGATATCCCGTTAAGCACCATGATGGCAATGCCGATGATGGCCGCGGTCATCGCGATCCAGGTCGCCCGGCGCACGCTTTCACGCAGCACGATCCAGCCGAAGAAGGCCGCCAGGAACGGTGCCGCCGCGAACAGGAACATCGCGTTGGCGACGCTGGTGGTCTGGATTGCGTAGATGCCGCCGGCAAACGCCATCACCAGGCTGGCGCCACCAATCGCACCGGCGAGCCCTGATTTTCGGATCTTCTGCAGCGGTTTATTTCCCGAACGAACGCTGATAATGACGAACAGAAAAATTGCCAGCGCGATCGAGCGGTAAAACAGGATCTGCCAAACGTTGGCGGCTTCGATCATGCGTACGCCGAGGCCCATCGACGACCAGAAGACACCGGCCAGCAACACCAGCGCAACCCCGCCGGCATAGTTGATGCCGGGTCTTTCGAGTTCCACTGCCAGGGTTTCGGTCATTGCGTTTTTATCGATTGACAATCTGCGCACGAGATTAATCGAAGGCAGGTGGAAAAAAAAGCAATAGTTTCGTCTCCGAGGCCCTGGTTTTACAGCGTTTACGAATCGGCATAAACTCGGCGCATGCAACAGGGGGACCAATTCAACCAGGTCACGGTCGACTGGCACCAGCCCGGGATTACGATAGATCCCGGCGGCCTGGCATCCTTCGCCGCCAGCGCCGAGGATATCGCTACCTTCAGACGCGACGGAGTCGTGCTGCTGCGTGGTGCAAGCACCGAGTGGGTCGAAGCCCTGCGCGCCGGACTGCAGCGCAATCTCGACAATCCCAAGCAATACGCTTTTCCCTGCGAAAGTAATCCGAGCGGCGCGCCGGGCAGATTTTTCGACAGTTACTGCAACTGGCAATTGATCCCGGAGTACCTGGATTACGTTTCGCATTCCAGCGCCGCGTCGATCGCGGGACAGTTCATGGATAGCGATTACGCGCAGTTTTTCCACGAGCATGCCTTCATGAAAGCGCCCGGCACGCAGCGCGCGACCCCCTGGCACCAGGATCTGCCCTATTACTGCGTCGACGGCGACAAAACCGCGAGCGTCTACGTGGCGCTGGACCATGCCGATGTCGACGTCGCGGTACAGTTCGTGCGCGGCTCGCATCGCTGGAACAGGCTTTACTATCCGCGAGTGTTCGAGGACGGCAGCGCTTTCAACGATGACCAGCCCGACGCGAGGATGGAAGCGGTGCCGGACATCGATGCCAACCGGGATCAGTACGATATCGCCGCCTGGCCGCTGCAGCCTGGCGATACCATCGTGTTCGATTTTCGCACCCTGCACGGCACCGGGGATGCAACGGTCGGTTCGATCAGGCGCGCCTTTTCGACGCGCTGGCTCGGTGACGACGTCACCTACTGCGAACGCCCCGGGGAAACCTCACCGCCCTACGTCGATCACGGCATGAAACAGGGGGACCGGATGCGCAGCGACTGGTTCCCGGTACTTTGGCGCCGGAACCAGGGCTGATTCGGCAATTAACCGGGTGCAACGGCTCTAAACCTCTTTACGCGCCTTCCACAATTCCCAGGCGAGGCGGGCCTTGACGCCGATATCGAGAAAGGGCCGAGGCGGCAACTTGTTCGGCGTGCCCAGACTTTCCATGTACCCGATTAGCTCGTTGTCGATGCCGCAGGCCATATCGGCGGCGAGCATGCCGCCGGCGGTTCCCTTGGTGACGCCGACCGCGTTTTGGCACACCGAGGTGTAAACATTATCCGCGAGCTTGCCGAAACCGGGCGCGCCGTTTTGCGCGAGGCAAAGAAAACCGGTCCAGGTGTATTCCATGTCGACTTCGGGCAGCATCGGGAAACGCTCGTCGAACAGCCGCTTGTGCACCAGCTTGATGTGCCTGCGGTGGGATTCGGGCTCGCGCATCTTGCGGTTGTGATAAATATTGTTACGAATCAGGATGCGGTGGTCA
>JAASSH010000234.1 GCA_021767985.1 Gammaproteobacteria bacterium
CCCCGCGCTATACCTTTAGCGGTATATCGGCCTACGACAGCAGCTTCTTTGACGGACTGTCGCCTGGCAAGCAGGCGCTTGCGCCGTTACTCTACGCCGCGGCGGCCAGGCAGCAGGTCACGGGTGAATTGCTAAAGGGTGAATGGGTCGATATCGGCACGCTCGAGCGACTGAAGACGTTAAACGCCTGAGTCACGGGTTTCCCCTGAGCCGAGGCGGTTCGGTGGTCTTTGCAAGCGGCGGGATGCGGGATTAACGGACGTAGTAGCCGGATACCCGCCAGTTGCCGTTATCCAGCATCGGCGTGACGGTTTCGATCGCCTGTTGCTTGTTTTTGAACACGGTTTTGAACTGCAGCACGACGTATTCGCCGTCAGGCGCGCCGGGCAGCGCGGTAGTGTAGGTCGAGTTCATCAGCTGGCGACTGATCATGATACCGAAGGGGTCTCGCGCCGCGGTAATGGCCTGGCGCCATTGCTCGGCGCTGACCTGCTGTTTAAACAGACTGGCGGCGCGGTTCCAGGATTCCTGGTACTGCCCGCCATCGACCAGCGCGAGCCATTTGCCGGCTTCCTGTTCGGCGGCGCGCTGCTTTTGTTCGGAGGCGTGGGAAGTAAACGGCAGCAGCGTCAGCAGCAGAATCAGGGCAGAGCAGGGGATGCGTTTCATCGTGTGGCCTCGTGATTGTCTATTTAACCAGGTTCAGGCGTTGGTGCCATTGAGCGATGCTCTCGTCGGGGTACTCGTCGAAACGCTTGTCGCGTGGTCCGATTTCGGGTTCGACCCAGTTCGCCTTGCTGCCCAGCATCAGGTGTGTGCGTTCGGGGGGTTGCGGTAACTCGGTATCGATAGCCGAGGCAAACGGATGTACCAGTTCGGGCCAGCGCGGATCGTAAACCCACAGCGCGCTGGCGCAGATCGGGCAGAAATGCCTTTCAGCCGGACTCTCCTGGCCGTCGATCCGGACACGGTAAACCGCTGTTTTCTGTTCACCTTCGATCTTAAGACTGTCGTTGTCGGCGCCCAGGTTAATCGCAAACCCGCCGCCGCCGGCGGTTTTGCGGCAAATCGAGCAATAGCACAGGTTGTAGGGATAGGGGTGTGGCGCTTCGACTTCGAAACGGATGGCGCCACAGTGGCATGAACCTTTCAATTGCATGAGTCCTCCTGGTCTGAATCAGCGGTAGCGCAGCGAAAAATCGATAGCGCGCAGATGCTTGGTCAGCGCACCGATCGAGACGAAGTCGACACCGGTAGCCGCGATCTCGGCCAGGCTGTCCCGGTCGACGTTGCCCGAGGCCTCCAGTTCGATACGGTCTTTGTTGAGCTCCACGGCGGCGCGCAGCTGTTGCACTGAAAAATTATCCAGCAGGGCGCGTTCGACGCCGGCGTCGATCGCCTGTTGTAGCTGCTCGAGATTTTCCACTTCGACTTCGAGCAGGCGGTCCGGATGCAGCTGGCGGGCGCGCGAAACCGCCGCGGCGATACTGCCAGCGGCAGCAAGATGGTTCTCCTTGATTAAAAACGCGTCGAACAGGCCGATGCGGTGGTTGTGGCCGCCGCCGCAGAGCACCGCATATTTCTGCGCGACGCGCAATTGCGGAATGGTCTTGCGCGTGTCCAGTATGCGGCAGTCGCTGTCCCGGATCAGGTCGGCGTAGGAGCGCGTGACCGTGGCGGTACCGGACAGGGTTTGCAGGAAATTAAGCGCGCTGCGTTCCGCGGTCAGTAATCCGCGCGCCGGACCGGAGACCTCGCAAATCACGCTGTTGGCGCTAATCGTATCGCCGTCCCGCGCCTGCCAGCGGGTTACGATCGATGCGTCGCACTGGCGAAACACTTCGTCGAACCACTCGATGCCGCAAAGCACCGCGTCTTCGCGCACCAACAGCTCGGTTTCCAGTTGTGTCGATGCGTCGATCAACTGCGCGCTGATATCGCCGCTGCCGACATCTTCGTCGAGCGCGTTGGCCACCTGGTTGACGATTGACTGATATAGATCCATGGATTAAACCTCGTATTCTTCGCGGCGCAGTTCCTGCGCGGCGTCCAGATAGGCATTGATGACTACCGCTTCCGGAATCGCGCCCAGGTAACGACCGCTGGCAGAGTCGATAACCGGGACCGCCACGCCGATGTATTCGCGCATGGTTTCCATCGCGTCCCAGATGCTGGTGGTCTCGTTGAACAGGATGCCCTGTTCGATTTCGATCGAATCGACGCTGGCGTTATCGTGCTGATCGTGCAGCTGATGCTGCAGGACCAGGCCCAGGTAGCGGTAATCGCCATCCACGATAACCGCCGACTCGGCAGACTTTTCGGCCATGCGCTCGCGTAGCTCGGAGAGACTGATATCCCGATGCACCACGGGTAGCGCATCGGTGACATTCCCGGCAACGGTTTGATGCATCAGGTAGGCGCGCTCGCGTCCCATCGACAGGTCGATGCCTCGCTGGCGCAATTGGAAATCGTAGAGCGAGCGGCCGTACCACTGGTGAGCGATAAGGTTGGAAAATACGATCGTAACCATCGCGGCGATCGTGATCTCGTAGCTGCGGGTCAGCTCGAACACCATGAGTAACGCGGTCATCGGCGCACCGATCACCGGGCTCATCAGGGCCACCATGCCGCAGACCGCATACACCGACAGCCCGGAGTAGTCCGAAAGCAGCTGTCCGGGTACCAGCAATGCGAACAGGGCGCCGAACAGGACGCCGATCAGCAGTGCCGGGAAAATCACGCCGCCGGCAAAGCCGAAGCCAATGCACAGTACCGTTACCAGCAGTTTGGCGAGCAGGATCAGCAGTAACGCGTCGGCGGTAAAGGCCCCCTCCAGCTTCGCCTGCCCGAACACTTCCTGCCCTGCGCCGAGAATCTCGGGCACCTGCAAAGCCACCAGCGAGGTGATGAATCCCGCGATCATGGGCTTGGTTGCTGTCGGCAGCCTGATTCGGCCGGCGAACTGCGTGGTGTAATGCAGCAGTTTCATGAACGCCACGGCGAGCACGCCGCAGGCGATGCCTTCGAGTGCAAACAGCAAGAACTCGACCCAGCGAAAGCTGCCGGTGACTTCGCTCAAAAACAGCGGTGGGTGTTCGAATACGACATTTGCGACCAGGAAACCGCAGGCGCTGGCGACGGTTACCGCGGTAAACATGCGTAACGAGTAGTGGCGCAGAATGACTTCGTGAGTAAATATAAGCGCGGCCAGCGGGGCATTGAAAGCCGTCGATATCGCGGCCGCCACGCCGCAGGCAATCGCAATGCTGCGCACGTCACTTAACCGGAACGGCAGTCGGTTCGCGATTTGACCCACCAGCGTGCCGAGGTAAACCAGCGGCCCATACTGTCCCACCGAAGCGCCGCATCCCAGCGAAATTATAGAAGCCACGGTCGATGATACCCCGGATACCGGCGACGGCAGTCGTTCATGCAACTGCACCGCGTAAATGGTGTTGGCGGGCCCGATATGCTCGCCGTCCGCAACCCCGTAGCGCAGCGTCAGACCCGCGATCAGGCCGCCGCCCGTCAGCACGGTAATCGTAACCAGCGCGAGGCTGCCGCCGTCGAGTCCCGCACGGCTCGATGCGCTGACGTAGAGAATATCGTTGAAGTACTGCACCAGCTCGACGAAGCCGATAGTGGCGAAGGCGGAAATCAGGCCGACCACCATTCCCACCAGCGAAATCGCCGCCATGCGGGTGACGGTCTGATGGGGGACGAATTTCATTGCGGCAGCCTGGCGCTTCAGAAGGGCGCGTCGATCCGGCGCGCGGTACTCAGCCAGACACTCTTGGTTTGTAGGAAATCGCGCATTCCTTCCCAGCCGTTCTCGCGGCCGTAGCCGCTTTGCTTGTAGCCGCCCACGGGAGACTGGGTGCAGGCATCGAAGTAATTGTTGAGATAAACCGTACCGGCTTCGAGACGGTTTGCCAGGTCCAGTGCGCGCCGATGATCCTCGGTCCAGATACCGGCGGCGAGCCCGAAGTCGGAGTCGTTGGCAATCTGCAGTGCTTGCTCCTCGCTGTCGAATCGCATGACCGCGAGCACCGGCCCGAAGATTTCCTCGCGCGCGAGCGGCATGTCCGGCGTCACGTCGGTGAAAATCGTGGGCTCGATAAACCAGCCTTTGGCACCGTCCGGATAGACCGCGTTACCGCCGCAGGCGAGCGTCGCGCCACTTTGCCTGGCGCGTTCGATGTGGCCCATGACCCTTTCGAAATGGGTCTTGTTGGCGATCGGTCCGATGCTGGTCGCCGCATCGTTGGGGTCACCGAGCCTGGCGCGTGCCGCGACCTCGAGCAGTTTCTCGACGAAGTCATCGTAAATACCGGATTGCAGCAACAGGCGTGATCCGGCGATGCAGCTTTGCCCCGCCGGGGGGAATATGCCGCCACAGACGCCGTGCACCGTGTCCTCTAGGCGCGCATCGTCGAACACCAGTTGCGGAGACTTGCCGCCGAGTTCCATGGTCACGTTCTTGATGGTCCTGGCGGCGAGACCCGCGACCCGCGCGCCGCCTTCGACCGAGCCGGTAAAGCTTACTTTCCGCACCTGTTCGTGGGTTACCAGCGGTTCGCCGACCTCGGCGCCAAAACCGGTGACGGTGTTGATCACGCCGCTGGGCAAATCGGCGTCTTCGAAGGCTTTCATCAGTTCGAGGGTCGACGCGGAAGCAAACTCGGACGGCTTCAATACTACGGTATTGCCGGCCGCCAGCGCCGGCGCGATCTTCCAGATCGCGATCAGCAGCGGCGAATTCCAGGCG
>JAASSH010000235.1 GCA_021767985.1 Gammaproteobacteria bacterium
GAAGCGCCAGGTGGTGTCGCCCTTGACCGGCATTTGCGCACCCACGGAAAGCGCGTAAATATCGTTGAAGTTACTATCGGGTGCGACCACGTCCTGGCCGACGATCGAGATCTCGGTGATGCCGAACTCGGAAAAGTCGATCCAGACCGCGTCCAGCGTGATTTGCCAGCCACTATCGAGCTCGTGAAACAGGCCGAAGCTGACCGATTGCGGCAGGTTGCTGTTATATTCCAGCGAGTCGATCGCGTCCTCGATGTTGTCGATCACGTTCGCCGGCAGGCTGTAGCGCTTGATTTCGACGTCGGGATCCGTGTCGTAGTCGGTCTCGGCGCGATAGATGAAAGCGATGCGGGTATTTTGCGAAAACTCGTATAGCGAACTGATGTTCAGCGAAGGTGAAACTTCGGTACTTTCCACCTCCAGTTCTCCGTCGTTTTGCCCTGGATTGTTGATGAGGGAGGTGGTGACCGAATTGGATATCGTGACCGGAATCGACAGTCCGAGAGAGAGTTTATCGTTGACGGGATAGGCGACGCTCGGCGTCAGGCTGATGAAGGCCAGCGAAAACTCGTTGCTGTAGTAGCGCCCGGCCCAGGAGCTGCCGTTATCGGCGCCGAAGCCCGCGGCCACGTTGGCGGCAAAACCAAAGCGCCATTTTTCGTTGATCGGCCGAATGTGATAGTAGGACGGCACCAGCAGGGGATCGCTGTCGCCGGGGTCGCCGCCGTCGACCGTCGAACGCGATTCATCGACGTCGAACTCCTTGAAACTCTGGATGAAGGTGACACCCGCCGACGTGGTTTTTTCGTCGAAGCGCGTCATGCCCGCCGGGTTGGTGTAGGCGGTCTCGGCGCTCTCGGCCACAGCATTGATGCGGGTATAACCCGGGCCGAAGGCGTGGCTGCGCTCGCCGTGAAGCACGGTGAGAGCGAGAATCAATGGGAATATCAGTCGCAGCGTCAATATGTTCTCTATTCGGGTGAATTAATGATTGTTACCGGGATCATTCTCCAGCGACCACATTGGTCAGTTACCGCTGCCCGATTATAAGGGAATCCTGGCGACAAATAATTTAATTATCGATGTCATGGCGAGCGGGGCCCGGCCCCGCGAGCACAGCGAAAGAATTTTGATTTCTGATCGACAGTTTTCCTTGTGATCGTCATTGCCCTGCACGAAACGAGGCCTCAATCAAGGCCCTTTTGTCTGAATTTAATCTTGATTGCATTTGCTCGAAGCCATCTCGATACCCTTCATCGGTCAAAAACGACAGCTCATCGGCCATAAGCTGCCCCCTATCGGGTAGCGCCTTGCTTCTGCTGCTTGCGGTGCCAGAGCTCGAACTTGCGCAGGTAGATTTTCGCCGAGCCAAGCAGCAGCCGATCCTGGGCGTTAACCGTCGTGATCACTTTGTCGATGTGTTTGTCGAGTCCTGGCCGCGATTGCAGTAGTTCGGCGGTAATCACCCGGTCGTGCCAGTCGCCCAGTAACTGTTCCAGCATCCTGATCTGTTTGATTTCGGATTCATCCTGGTTATGCCCCGGGCAAAACTGAAAAGCATCGAGGATGTGGTGATAGCGTTTGAGCAGAATTCTTTTCTGGTGCCAGCGTTTCGCGGTCATGATTTCTTCGCTGTGCTGAATTTGCTCTAACAACTGAGACAGGATAATCGGTTTGTGAGAGAGGATGGTACGCTCCGAAATGCCGGTGGATTTGATCGTCGGCATGCGAACCGATACCTGCGCGCAGGATCGGGAAATGTTCTCGAAGCGGCGGTAATCCTGTTTGATCTTCGATTGCAGCGATCTTGATATGGCCCGTGAACTAACTGTTTCGATGCCTTCGAGGCTCTGGATCAGTTTGATGGCGATGTGCGCGTCGCGAATGTTGCCGATGGATTTGTAGAGGACGCGATAGGGTTTGAGTAATTTTTTCGAATCGAGTCCGGGCTCGATACAGTCAAGAAAATAAAACAGCGCTCTGAGTCTTTTCATGCCGACCCGGAAATCATGCACCGCATCCTCCTCGGGCTCGACGTAAACCAGTCGCAATTCACGGTTGATATCCCGAATCAGTTTGCTGCGATATTTTTCCAGGCAATTCACTATATATGGCTACCTTGTTGCCAATGGGCTTATCAGTTACCGCAGCGTTCAAGCCGCGACCGGCAGTACCGTGTCGTCGTCCACATCCATGAAGTGGTCTCTTTGCAAGTACAGCAGTGATGAGACATCGATCAGGTTGTGCGCAATATGAATTGCGATCGAGCTATCGTTCATCAGCGAGGTTGCCATTTCGTTGGTGATCAGGCGTTCGCGCACCAGTTTGTCGACCGTGCCGTTCATCAATACGTCGTACTTTTCTACGCTTTCGCGGATATCCTGGCTGCGCGAAATATACGCTTCGTCCAGTTTCGCCAGTCGGGCCTTGCGCGTCAAGCGCAGAATCTCGAGCAGCATCTGGCGCAGATTGTTGTACTCCGCACGGATGTACTCGTTGTCGGAGCCGAGATACTTATTCATATTGGCGTGCAACGGCTTGAGGTCCTTGACCATTTCAACCATCAGGCGATCCGCGCGCAGTATGCTGCGTATTGCGATGATTTTGTCCTCGTCGAGATCGAACCGGCTCTGCAGTTGCGTTGCGTACTCGACGATCTTGCTGTAAATGGTTTTAAACTTGTTGTAGTAGATCGTGTCGATGTCCAGCTCGAACTGGTGGATGTTTTCAATAATTTTTTTCAATTTTTTGTCCGACTCGAGCTCTTCGCGATGCACCGACAGCCCGTGGGTAATCACCTTGTAGGTTGTTTTCTCGAGCAGGCGCAAGGATTCGTCGAGCAGTGCCTTGATCCCCGTCTGGGGATAATTCAGTGACGCCTTGTCGAGAAAATGTGGCTGCTCGATAACGACTTTTTGCGGCTCGTCTTTCGGCACCATGTATTTCACCACGCGCCCGATGGTCGGGATCAACTGGATCATCAGCGTCGTGTTGACGATGTTGAAGGTGGTGTGGAACAGCGACAGCGCAACCGGGATAGCCGCTGCCTGAACGAAGGGGGAATCCCCTTCGATCTGCTCGACAAGGTAAGCAATACCCTGCAGAAAGGGCAGAAACAATACCAGCATCCATGCCACGCCGAATATGTTGAAAATAAAATGAGCCCGGGCGGTGCGCCGTGCGCGGTAATTGGCGACAATTGCTGCCAGGTTTGCCGTAATGGTGGTGCCGATGTTTTCACCCAGGACCATGGCTGCGGCCATTTCGAACGGTATCCAGCCCTCGAAGCACATAATGATCGTGATCGCCATGGTCGCGGAGGATGATTGTATGATTACCGTCAACAGGGTGCCGATAAACATGAAAAGAATAATCGATAGGTAACCCTTGTTGGTGTAGGCGCTGAGAAAGGCCAGCGCCTCCGGGCTGGATTTCAGGTCGGGTACCGAATCTTTGAGATACTGCAGGCCGACAAACAGGATCGCAAAACCGACGATAAACATTCCCCAGTGGCGCAGGTTCTTCTTCTTGCTGAAGCTGAGCAGAAATCCCAGGCCAACCAGCGGAATCGCGATGGCAGCCATGTTGACCTTGAATCCGAGCAGGGAAATCAGCCACGCCGTGACCGTGGTGCCGATGTTGGCGCCCATTATAACGCCGATGGATTCCGTCAGAGAGAGCAGCGAGGCGTTAGCGAAACTGACGACCATCAGCGTTGTCGCGGAAGAAGACTGGATCACCGCGGTGATGAGGAAGCCTGTGAATACCGCGAACAGGCGATTGGAAGTTGCCGTGGCAAGAACGTTGCGCATGCGATCGCCGGCAAGCTCCATCAGCGCATCGCTCATGACCTTCATGCCGTAGAGGAACAATCCAAGCGAGCCGAGTAGCGTAAGAAAATCGAAAAAACTATAGTCCATAAGCAAACCTGGATGTATCTCTGCTGCCGCTACCGTAGTTTAAATGCACCGCTTACTCCAGACAAACAGGTTAATGAGCACCCGGTATGCGGCAGCGTTGCTGCTTCGATATCAGAGCCTGGGGCGACAATGTCTCGAGACGGATGCCTCATATCAGCATTTCGGGTGCGGCAAGCATGAGTAACCCCAGCGTGAATATGACCAGCCCGCTGATTAGCTTCAGCCAGCGGCCCTGCCGTTCCTGCAATTTGAATTTGCTGAGCGTAAAAACGGTCAGCCCAACCATCAGCGCATCGTCGAAGATATAGGCGAGATTGTAGAGCAGCAGGTAGCCGTAATAGCTTGCCGTTGGCATTGGATGCAGGCTCAGCAGTTGCGTATAGAGTGCCGGCAGGCCGGCTGTGCATAGTAATTCGACCATGTTAACCATCACCGCCACGACGGTCACGCCAGCGAGCGCGGCCCATAGCGACTGTGCATGCAGAACGTTTCTTACCCGCGCGTAAAGCGTCGGTTTGACGCTGTCGCTGATACTGAGCGAAATTCCCTTACCGAAGGCAAAGAAATCCTTGAGGTGGATCAGGCCGATCGATATCGCAAGGGCAGCGATGATTATTTGCAGCCAGCGCGCGAAACCGATGATTAAAAACAGGTTGAGCCAGGCCGCCATAAACACGAAGTAAACCAGGCCGCTGACGAAGACGAAGGTCCCGGCAATCATAACGATACGTCGCCGGTCGCGGATGTTGACCAGGATCGATAACAAAAACAACAGCACCCACATGGCGCAAGGATTGAAACCGTCGATCAGGCCGAGGACAAGGGTAAAGGCAGGCA
>JAASSH010000236.1 GCA_021767985.1 Gammaproteobacteria bacterium
GGGCGTGTTGTCGGCGTAACCAGTCGACAGGCCGATGATGAAATCCTCGCCACAGGCGTCGCGGATCGAGTTGATTATCGACATCGACAGGCGGCAGCGGTTTTCCAGCGAGCCGCCCCAGCGGTCGTCACGCCGGTTCGACCACGGAGTCCAGAACTGATCGAGCAGGGCATGGTAGGCGGCAAACAGGTCGACGCCGTCGAAGCCGGCATCCTGGCAGCGCCGCGCGGCGCGCGTGAAGCAGTCGATGACCTCGAGAATTTCGGCTTCGCGCATCGCGTGGCTGCCGTCGGAGTCGTGGTAGGACTGCAGCCCGGAAGGCGACCAGTGCGGCATGAACGACAGATCCGAATCGCCGTGCTGGCCGACGTGATAAAGCTGCTGCAGGATAGTGGTGCCGTGCTGGTGCACGGCATCGGTGATCTTGCGGAAATGAGGAACGACCTCGTCGTCGCAGTGGCGGAAATTGCCGCGCGTCAGTACCGCGGTGGCGTGCACCGGCATCGGCTCGACCACGATCATTGCCGCGCCGCCGATGGCGCGTTCCTCGTAGTAACCGCGATGACGCTCGCCGGGCAGGCCGAGATCCGACATGTTGGCGGTATGCGCGCCGAACACGATGCGATTATCGAGCGTGCGGTGCCGCAGTTCGAGCGGCTGGAACAGGTTTTTGTACTGGGTCATGTCTGGTTGTGAACAACAATCGGAAACGTGAATATACCGATTGTATCTGTATGAACAAAACGATATATTTTCATGATCTCCATCGAAATTTGTCATATTGTCCAAGCTCGATATCGAATCCATGCGCGCCTTGACGGTGATTGCCGAAACCGGTGGCATCACGCGCGCGGCAAAGAAGTTGAACCTGTCGCAGTCCGCGGTCAGCCACAAGATAAAGCGCCTGGAGCGCAGTCTCAATCGCAGCCTGCTCTCCCGTATCGACGGCAAGCTCGGTTTCAGCCGCGACGGGGAAAAGCTGCTCGACTATGCGCGACGTATGGTGCGGTTGCATGACGAGGCCTGGGCGAGTTTTCACCAGAGCGACCTGGCCGGGGAGTTACGCCTCGGTATTACCGAGGACATCACTGCGCCCGATATGGCGCGAATCCTTTCCAATTTCTCCAACAGTTTTCCCAATGTCGCGCTAACCTCGCGCGTTGCGCATACCCCGCAACTGGTCAGCATGCTGGACCGGGGAGAGATCGATATGGCGCTGATCGAAGTGTTCGAATCGCAGCAGCTCGATAGCGACTATCCGTTGGGAGAGCAGCAGGTGGTGTGGTTGCAGGCGGAAGACTTCATCCTCGATGACAAGCCGATACCCTATGTGACTTATCATCGGGACTGTTTTTACAAGGCCTGGGCCGAGCAGGCGCTGGCCGGCGTCGATCGCAGCCTGCACGTGGTCTTCGAATGTCCGAGCCTCGACGGCATGATTAACGCGGTGCGCAATGGCCTCGGCATCGGGCTGGTGAACTACAACGTGTTCGAACAGCGGCATGCCGGCAGGCGCGCCGACGGCCTGGGACTGACTTTCGAACGCACGCTGCTACCCCAGCCACCGCCGATCCAGCACGTGGCGCGCTTTTCCACCGGCATACCGACCCAGCAGATGGACAAGTTACTGGAATTGATCAAGCAGGAGTTAATTCCGGTTCCGTAATGCGGCGGTTTGGAGTAAGTTAGCGGAAGTACTTCAGACCGGGTGCAAACATGATTCTCAAGGACATTAAAACCTGGGTTACGGTGCCGCCCAGCGGTATCGGCGGATCGTTCTGGGTAATCGTCAAGATCACCACCGACAACGGGATCGAGGGCATCGGCGAATGCTACGGTATCCCGGTGTCGGGCGACATCGCCTGCGCCATGGTCGAGGATACTTTCGAGCGCTTCATCGCCGGCGAAGATCCGCACCATGTCGAGACCATGTTTCGACGGGTTTACTCGGCCGGATTCACCCAGCGCCCCGACGTCAGCATGATGGGTGTGTTCAGCGGCATCGAAATCGCGATCTGGGATATTCTCGGCAAGGCCCATGACGTACCGGTTTATCAACTGCTGGGCGGCCAGTTCCACGAGCGCCTTCGCACCTACACTTACTTGTACCCCGAGGCGGTAAGTTCCGACGGCAATCCGGATGATGGCGCACCCGACGTCTACCATGACGGCGACGCCGCGGCGGCGCGCGCGCTGGATTATATCGATATGGGTTTTACCGCGGTCAAACAGGATCCTGCCGGGCCCTACAGCTTTCAGGGCGGGCGCGAGCTTTCGCTGGCGGAGCTTTCCCGCTGCGAAGACAACGTACGCAAGATACGCGAAGCCGTCGGTGATCGTGCGGATATACTGTTCGGCACTCACGGGCAGATGACGACATCTTCGGCGATTCGGCTCGCGCGCCGGCTCGAATCCTACGATCCGTTGTGGTTCGAGGAACCCTGCCCACCGGACCAGATGGACGCCCTCGGCCGGGTTGCCGCGGCGACGACTATCCCGGTCGCAACCGGTGAACGGTTGACGACGCGGGTCGAATTCCACCAGGCGTTGAAGGCGGGCGTTGCCATCCTGCAACCCGACATCGGTCGCAGCGGCGGAGTCTGGGAGACCAAAAAAATTGCCGCGATGGCGGAATTATTCAACGCCCAGATCGCGCCGCACATTTATTGCGGGCCCATCGCGCACGCCGCGGCGGCGCATGTCGCTTTCAGCTGCCCGAATTTTTTAATCCTGGAAACGATTCAAACCCAGTTTCATGACGCGGTGCTGCAAAAGCCCCTGGCCTGGGAGGCGGGTTACATGCCGGCGCCGGGCGAACCGGGCCTCGGCATCGTGCTCAACGAAACCGTGGTCGAATCGCACCCTTATAACAGCGGCGGTCGCCTGCACCTCGAGATGTGCCAGACCGTGCTCGATTCCAATAATCAGAAAACCATTACCGAGCTCGAATAGTGCTTAAGCGCCCCGACAGCCTGAACCTCGCCAACTGGCGTCAGCCGCCGCATAATCGCTGGGCGTTCCACCACGTTCGCGAAATTATCCCGACCCAGCCGATTTACCGCGGCAACCGATCGGCCGATTTACCGCGAAACTCTGCGGACGCGGCCGATTCTGTCGAATTGGTCGGCCTCGATGGCGCTAGCTGGACGCTGGATCGCTGGTTGCAGGAATCCAGCAGCGACGCGCTGCTGGTCGCGCATCGCGGCAATTTGGTGCACGAATGGTACGTCGACGACGAGATCGAGCGGAATCCGCACATCGTGTTTTCAGTCAGCAAATCGATTACCGCAATCCTGGCCGGGGTACTGGTCGACCAGGGTTTGCTCGACCCGGCCCGGCCGGTGACGGACTATATCCCCGAACTCGTCGCTTCGGGCTATCGCGATGCGAGCCTGCAACAGGTACTCGACATGGTGGTGCGGATCGATTTTAACGAGGATTACCTTGCCACCTCTGGTAAGTTCATCGAGTATCGTACCGCCACCGCATGGCATCCTTGCGCTGTCGATCAGATCGATCAGAACCTGCACGATTTTCTGTGTTCGATCGAGCGCGCGGACGGAGAGCACGGTGAAGTCTGGCAATACAAGTCACCGAATTCGGACCTGCTTGGCTGGGTGCTGGAGCGAGTCAGCGGCGAATCCCTGGCAGATTTGATGAGCAGGTGCCTGTGGCAACCCATGGGCGCCGAAAAGAATGGCTATATCACCGTCGATCGTAAAGGCGCACCGCGTACCGCGGGTGGAATTTGCGTGATCCCGCGCGATTTGCTGCGCTTCGGCGAGCTGGTGCGTAAACGGGGTTATGCCAATGATCGGCAGGTGATTCCCGAGTCGTGGATCGACGATTGCAGCCAGGGGGGTGATCGTGAAGCCTGGCAGCGCGGCGAGTCGTCCAAGGAATTTCCGGACGGACGCTATCGCAACAAGTGGTACCAGACCGGTAACGAGCACCAGGCCATGCTCGCGATCGGCATTCACAGCCAGTGGATTTACATCAACCCGGTAACCGAGGTCACCATCGTCAAGCTGTCGTCACAGGATCAACCACTGAGACCGGAGCTGGACGATATCAACCTGCAGGCGTTTACCCGCCTTAGCGCGGCGGTATCGACCTGAGCTAAACGATCCATGAATACGCGTAGCGATCTTGTTCCCAGCGTAGTCCTGGCGGTTGGCGCGGCCCTGTGGGGGCTTTACTGGATCCCGGTGCGCGGCATCGAACAGGCCGGCATACCTGTATTCTGGACCGGCCCGGTAATCTTCGGTGCGAGCGCGATACTGTTCATCCCGTTGATGCTGGTGCGCTATCGCCAGTTCGTGGAGCACTGGCGTCACAGCCTGATTCCCGGTCTGCTGGCCGGTAGCGCGTTTGCACTCTACATCGCCAGCCTCAATTTAACCGACGTGGTGCGCGCCATTCTGTTGTTCTACATGAGCCCGTTATGGAGCACTCTGCTCGGAATCCTGGTGTTGAGAGAGCGTCTCACCGGCAACCGGGTACTGGCCTTGCTGCTGGCATTTAGCGGGCTCTATATCGTGCTGGTGGTTGAAAGCGGATTACCGGTCCCGCGCAATACCGGCGACTGGTTCGCATTGATGTCGGGACTGTGCTGGTCGATTGCGACGGTCAAGCTGTTCCAGGACGGCGCCAGGTACATGATTGAAAAGGTAACGATTTTCGTTGGCTGTGCGCTGGTGGTATCGCTGCTGCTGTTATTCTGGCACCAGGGCAGCTTCGAC
>JAASSH010000020.1 GCA_021767985.1 Gammaproteobacteria bacterium
CACTGAGAGCCGTCGACATGCCGATCTTGATCGGCAAGCCGGACGTTTCTCCCATGGCCGGGACGAGTAGAATTGCAAAAGCAAATAACCTGAATATAAATTTTTCTCGTCGCATCATAGTCTGAAATTCATACGTAAAATTTCGACAGGGTAAACCAGAGTAGAGCAAACTGACTGATTGGCCAGAACGCAACTTTGGCTATGAAATTGTCGTTTTTATGAATAAAACCGATGGAAGTTTTTGTGAGCAGAACGTAATTCACGGCCACATACAAAATCATGCTATAGGTCACGAAGTAAAAATATTCGAGATAGAAAATTTCTCGTGCCGCCAGATCTCTTCTTACTGCAATATGAAGAAGAATTGCCACTAGGAAAAAGCCGGCGCAGGCCGCTATGACATCCAGGGCAATTCCGAGCTGGCCTTTTTTATTGGCGTCTCGTGTACCAAGAAACAATATCGTAAAAAGCAAAATCGTCACCACCAGCAGTGGCAACATGTTCGATACGAATGGCCCGGTGATCTCCTTCCTGATGGCGATTCCAAAATACAGGCTTGGAAAATTTCTGAGCCCGGAGAAATCATTCAATCCGAAGCTGGTTTCGAAAGCTTCGTTCAAATAATAAAACGAGGAATCGCCGATTTCCCAGCCTGAAATTTTTATGTCCTTTGACAACCCGGGCCTTGCCGCGGGATTGATAAGATCATAAGAAATGAGATCCGGGACTAGAATGACATTCTTCGTGAACTCTTCATGCCAGAGATCAATGATTATCCGCTCGTTATCAAATGGGTACTTCGAGTAATGAAAATTCTGGTGAATCGTGGCGTTGAAGTTCCAGCGCACCACCTCCGATTTTTTATCGGTTACGGTATAGGATTTCGTAATATTTATATCCTTTGCCAATGGCATGATAAATCCCGGCTTAATGTCGTCATGGACTCCTTTCGTGTAGCGTTGCCATACATAGCCGCTGATGCCCGCCGTTGTTGCATCCTCGAAGTAAACCGACTGGATATAAATTCCGGTGGGGATAAAAAACGGGATTTCCTCGCGCTCGGTTAACGATCGAAGGCGCTGCTCCGACATGAATTGATTTAACGTATTCCGGTTGGTGATCGGTGATACACCCTCCTGGTCCGGTATTTTCGACTGCATCACTAGGGTCATCACGAATACTCCAACCAAGACGCAGCTACCGGCAAAAACGCTGGAAGCAATCCATAATCCACGCCTTCTATCCTTATTGGCCGTGGCGACTGCCGTAATCAACAAAACGGTCGAAACAAACAATGCCAATGCAATATCGGTCAGCTTGCGATGGCTGATTTTGACCTGTAATTTTCCATCGCCATCGGCAAGCACCAGGCCCATTTTCCAGTCGGCCGACGGGATAGGAAGAAAGAATATCCGGGATTCCAGCCCCGTGCCCGGGTCGGAAAAACTTACTGTTAAGGAAGAATCATCCAAAGCCCGTTTTATCTGACTGGTTACTGCTGCCTCGGTAGCCTTGCCCGATTGACGATCGATCAGTAGTTGTTTTGCGATCAGTTTTTTATTCTGATGAAGTATGAAGCGGTTATCCGATGACAAGAGAAAACTGTAGCCATACCGCCCGAGGTCCATGGAATCCATTAGATTCTTAAACGCATCCAGTTCGTAAATTGCAAACACGACGCCGATTGGCTCGGTTGAGTTATCAACTCCGAACAGCGGTGCACTGTAGGTAACCGTGGGGATCCTTCCGTCATTGTAAAATTGTGGGCGCAACCAGACAGAAGAGCCCTTCATGGGCAGATTGAACCAGTCCGATTCCGCCATGCTGTAGTCCTCGGTAGCGTCCAGATCAACGACTTCGACCGTGTCCTCTTCGATAGTATTGGCCAATCCGAATAGTCGGGTTCGCGAGTTATACGCAAAGGGCGCGAAAGCTACTCCGGCTTGTACAATATCGGGGTTTGAATATACGAGTTTTCTGGTAAGTGCACGGATTAAAAATTCGCTGGGAACTCCACCGCGGAAAAGAATCTGTGCAGTCTCGTCGACCTGGCTGGCGACACGATTCAGGGCGTTATTAATCTGGCTGACTGATTCCTCGGAGACTTGCCTTGCGCTCGAAAGCGCCTTGTCCATTAGTTTACGATCTTCTTCGAGATAGTTCAGGGCCAGATAGGCCGAGAATAAGTATCCAGAAAAAGCCATTAATGCACTTACACCAATGATAATTTTTCTATTCATGGCCGTGCGTTAGTGGTTGAATAAAGGCCAATTATGACAGGATATTACCAATTTTGAGAAATATCCTCGTTATCTGTTTGTGCTAGATCGATCGTTTCAGGATCTGAAGTCGACTCACGGAACCGGGATGTCGCCTTGTTTTCGATAGGAGCTTCGTTGTTTCGGTGCAGGCTGACCTCGGGTCAGTTGACCTGCCTGCGGCATTGGTCATCGCGTAAAACAGGGGCAGGCAAGCCGGGGGGATACGCAAATTAGGCAAACAGAATAGTTCCAATCCGTCAGTACGCGATCATTGGTCGTCGCGGCAACTGCTTGTGGTGCGTGTTCATCAATCAGCTCTTCGAGCTTTACCGCATCGATCTCGATTGATTGACTTGCCAGATACAAACCCCTGTGCTCGATTTGGAGCAGGTTCGGTTCGATGTCTTTAAATAATTTCATGAGCGCATTCAAAGCCTGGCGTAACGAGTTACGCGCCTGCTGATCGCTGCGGTCACTCCACATAGGGTTGGACGAATGGCCGCGGGAATGTGGTGCTGGTTCCAGGGCCAGATACGATAGCAGGGTTTCTGTTTTTCGTGTCGGCAACGAGATAATCTCGCCTGAAGGAAGTCCAGCTTTAGATCGGCCGAGAAGATTTAGCTTTAGTGGAACCGTAAAGCGTTAGCCCATGCCTTACTCTGTCCGTAATCCCTGATACTACGGATTTCATCGCTGGAATGCACCAAACTGAAAAATAATGTGGGTTGCCTTTAGTAGCCGGAGATTGTCTCCCGCTTTCTCGCCGCAGGGTCCGCTCGGGGTCGACTGGCCTTGCCCCGTTTCAATTCTGAGTGTCCGTTTTCGGGTTTGCGAAAATGGCGGCTGTTTAGGGGGTCGCCTACTGAATTGCGCGGGAACACTGTCCCTGGTATTGAAGGAGTTTAGATGCCGAGATAGGCGCGGCGTACATGCTCGTTGTCCATCAGCGAGTCGGCCTCGCCCTCAAGCGCGATATTGCCGGTTTCCAGCACGTAGCCGTGACGCGCCAGTTCCAGCGCGAGCTCGGCGTTTTGCTCGACCAGCACCACCGCCACTCCCTGGCGGTTGATTTCGATCAGGATGCGCGCGATTTCCTGCACGATCAGCGGCGCCAGACCGAGTGAGGGCTCGTCCAGCAACAGCATGCGCGGGTTCGACATCAACGCGCGCCCGATCGCCAGCATTTGCTGTTCGCCACCACTCATAGTGCGCGCCATCTGCTCTTTGCGTTCGCGCAGGCGCTGAAACCGGGTGAAGATTTTTTCCAGGTCCGCTTCGATACCGTCCGGGTCGTCGCGGGTAAACGCACCGAGGCGCAGGTTCTCGGTCACGCTCAAATCCTTAAAAACGCGCCGGCCCTCGGGGACGTGTGCTATACCGAGCTTGACGATGCGGTCGGCGGAAAGCCTGTTGATTCTTTCCCCGTCGAAAATGATTTCTCCCGCACTCAGCTGCTCGAGCCCCGATATTGCGCGCAGCGTGGTGCTCTTGCCGGCGCCGTTGGAGCCGATCAGGGTAACGAAATCACCTTCTTCGACCGCGAGCGAAATCCCCTTGACCGCCGCCACCGGACCATAATGCACGTGGATGTCGTTGACTTGCAGCAACATTCAGGCCGCGCCTCCAAGGTAGGCATCGATGACGCGCTTATCGTTCCTGACTTCCTCCGGCGTACCCTCGGCCAGCAGCTGGCCGAAGTTCAGCACCGTAAGGTATCCGCACAAACCCATGACCGCCTTCATATCGTGTTCGACCAGCACGATGGTGATTCCCGATTCCTGCACGCGCCGCGTCAGGTCCATCATGTGGTTGGTCTCCTCCGGATTCATACCGGCGAAGGGTTCGTCCATCAGCATCAGTTTGGGTTCGGAGGCGAGCGCGATTGCGATCGCCAGTGCGCGCTGCGATCCCAGCGGTAACTCGGCGGCCAGCTGATGGCGTCGATCCGCCAGCCCCATGAACTCGAGAACTTCTTCGACTTTTTGCGCGGCCGCCGTCTGGCGGGCCCGATCGAGGCCAAAAATAGCAGCGAACAGGTTGATTCTGGCGTGCTTGTGGCAGCCGACCAGGACGTTCTCGAACACGGTCAGTTCCTGGAACAGCGTGGTTTCCTGGAAGGTGCGCACGATGCCCATCTCGGCGATGCTATGCGGCTTCAGGCCGCTGATGCTCCGCCCCTGGTAACGGATATCACCGCTGGTCGGCGTGTAAAAGCCGGCGATATTCTTGAACATGGTGCTCTTACCGGCGCCGTTGGGTCCGATCAGGCCGCGAATTTCGCCGGCTTTGACGCTGAAGTTGACCTCGTTCAGCGCGGTCAGACCGCCGAATCGTTTGGTGACACTGTCGATTTCGAGGATTGGATTATCCATCGGTCAACTTCCCTTTCTCGCGGTCGCTGCCGCCGCCGGCCCAGGAGCGCAAGCGCGCCGGGATGCTCTCAAGGCCCTTGGGCAAAAACAGGATCGACAGGATCAACACTGCACCGTAAATCGCCGGCCGGAATTCCTCGAACTGGCGGATCGATTCGTCGAACAGCGTCAGCACGACGACACCCAGGATCGGACCGTAAAAGCGATTGTAACCACCGACGATGACCCAGATCAGAATAAAAACCATGAAACCGATGCCGAACTGGTTAGGATTGATCGTACCGAGGTAATGCACCTTGAGACCACCGGCGACGCCAACGAAAAACGAGCCGACGATGAACGCCAGCGCGCGATAGCGCCAGGTATCGACGCCGACCGATTCGGCCAGCGGCGCTTTCCAGTGCACCGAGTGCAGGGTTAGTCCGATACGCGAATTTTCGATGCGATACAGAATCAACAGGCACAGTCCGACGATCGCCAGCGTCAGGTAGTAGTAGGGTATCGGCTCGAGAAAATCGATATCGAAGACAAACGGCGGCTCGACACCACTCAAGCCCCCGGTGCCGCCGAACGGGATGATGAATTCGATCCAGCACAAACGTATCGCCTCGCCCGCCGCAAACGAACCTATCAGGAAATAGAACTGCGTCATGCGAAACAGCGGGAAGCATAAAAGCGCGGCGATGGCAGCCGCAACCAGCCCCGCCAACGGCAGTGTGAACCACATGCCTAGCTCGAAACCCCTGAACAGTAACGTGGCCGTGTAGCCGCCAACGCCCATCATCACCGCGTGGATCAGCGACCATTCACCGGTCAACGTCACCAACCGGTAGCTGGTCACCACGAGCACGTTGATAACCAGGAAGATCAGCAGGTCCTGGTGATGGAATTGCAGGAAATGCGGTACCGCGAGTACAGCGGCCAGCAGTAGCAGGAAGCCAACGATCTTTGGCCAGTTTTCCTTCATGCGCCTACTCGCTCACCCTGACGCCCATGATTCCGGTCGGGCGCACGATCAGCACCACGACCATCAGAATCAGACCGCAAATCGTCGCCACCGTACCGCCGAAGTAAACCGTGACGAAGGTATGAAACAGCGCATAAAGGACTGCCGCGTAAACGGCGCCCGACAGGCTGCCGACGCCGCCGACTATGGTGACGATAAACGCCGTAATGATCACGTTATGCCCCATGTGGGGGTTGATGTTGGTCAGTGGCGCCATCAATCCGCCGGCGAGACCGGCCAGCGCCGCGCCGACACCGATCGCGATGACGGAGATACGGGTGATATTGATACCCTGCAGCGCCGCTGCCTCGCGGTCGAGCGCGACCGCGCGCAGAGCCCAGCCGAGACGAGTTCGGGTCAGGAAATACCATAGCGTGGCGAGCGCCAGCACCGATATGCCCAGCCCGAACAAACGCTGGTAGGGAATGCGCAGGAATTCGAACAATACCAGGGTACCGTGGAACGGCGGCGGCACCTGCTTCGACGGGCCCTCGCCGCCGACCAGGGTCGCGATCACCTGCAATATGAACAATACGCCGATAGAGCAAATCAGGCCAGCCAGCGGATCGTTGCGCGTCGGGCGAAACAGGAACCGCTCCATCAGCAGGCCAACACCGGTAACCACGAGAATGGCAAGAATCAACGTCGGAATGTAAGCAACCCCGTGCTGCGCGTGCACCAGCCAGATCGTATAGGCACCGACCATGACCAGTTCGCCATGAGCGAAATTGACCACTCCCATGACACCGAAGATCAGCACCAGTCCCACCGCGAACAGGGCAAAAAATCCGCCCTGGATGAGACCGTTGATAATCGACAGAAAAAAAAGTTCCACGAAAAATCCCGACTGCTTGCACCGCTACCCGCAGTGCCCGCGGGCACCGGATGAGGCTATGCCCGGGAAACGGCGCCTTCGCTCGCCATTCCCGGGCAATAATCCAGGGCTAAACCGTGCGCAGGCCCAGCTCTTTCATGTGCTTGATCAGCAGATCCTTGTTGCGCTTAAGCCATCCGGAAACGCTGCGGAACTCCTTGATGCGCGCCTTGCCGCCCTCGACTACCACCACCGGCCAGAATCCGACCACCGCGTTGTCGAGTCCCCACAGTTCCTTGCCCCACCAGTGTCCGCCGCCGAATATGAACTCGGGACGGCTGTTCGACTTGAGTGCGTTCAGTACATCGGTGGGCTCGACGCTGCCGGCGGCCTTGGCGCCCTCAATCCAGTTCAGCAGGATTGCCGGGTATTCCCAGGACACCGCCGACCAGTCGTTAGGATGCGCCGCACGGTACTTGGCGTCGAAATCGCCGGGATTGGGGAAATTGACGATATCTTCGTTCAACTTCGGATCGTCGAAATCCGGGAACTGGAAAATCGTGCCGTCAACAAACTCCTGGCTGGTCTTGGCGATGATCTCGTCGTAAAAATCCAGCGTGCAGGAAATGATCTTGCCCTTGAAACCCTGGTGGTAGAGCTGCTCCATCAACGGTGTGACGTAAAAGCTTGTCGCCATGCAGAAAATATCCGGTTTCTTCGCCAGCACCGAGCTGACGATCGGCGCGAAGTCGGTGATATCGAAACCGTGCAGGTTGACGTCGACGACCTCGATGCCATTGGCCTCGAACGCGGCCTTGTAGGTCGCGGCGGATTGCAGTCCGTACTCGGCGTCATTGTTGGTTACGATCGCCGCGGTCTTAGCTTCGGGGAAGTTCTCGGCCAGGTAATCAACGCCGGTAACGTTGTACAGCGGGTGCGATTCGCAGGTCGCGATCAGGTACTCCGATTTCTCGGTAATATCGCTCGGCAGCAGCGTGGTAGTCAACATCTTGCGCCGCTGGGCCCAGGGCAGGATCGATGCCACGGTCGAACCACCGAGCATCATGACCATCTTGACCTTGTCCTGCAGCACCAGTTTCTTGTAACCCTGCACCGCCTTTTCGGTATCGTAACCGTGATCGTAGGCCACCATCTCGATGTTGTACTTGTCACCGCCGATACTTACGCCGCCAGCAGCATTGATATCGTCGGCAACGATCTGGCAACCATAGAGGCCAGGCAACCCCCAGGGTGCATAGTCTCCGGTCATCGGGATATTCATGCCAATTTTTACGGTTTTGTTGGCTGCCAGCAGGTTGCCGGAAAAAGTTCCGCTGCCCGCGGCAACCACGCTGGCGACCGAGGCGCGTAACAAATCTCGTCTGGAAAAACTCATGACTGTCCTCCACATGTTTTTATTGACAACCCGCAACAAGGTGCCAGGTCGTCACTCGTTGTGTATGAAGATCCGGTCGCCGCGTGATCACGCAGGCCATGCCGAATTTCTTGTTATTAGAATCGCATAGTGCGACAGGGAGCATGTTAGACCGGATACGGTCAGCAAGTATATACGTGATTTCCACAATAGCCGCGTGTAGCGGCCGGCCTCCGAACGTGGAAAAGCCGATACTCAGTCGCTACCGGACTGCGATTGAGGGTTGCGCCTGAACATGATGACCCGGCCATTTTCATCGTGCAACAGCAGGCCACCGTCCTGAATTTGCGCCATGAAACCGAATTTTAGATCGGCAATTCCGATTTGGCCGGCAATACGATCGCCGAAACGCCGCGCGTTTAGCGGCATGGGCTCTCCCCCGGCCCGGTAGATGCCATCATACTGGCCACGGGCGTAGCCGGTTATGCTCAACTGGTATACCTCGCCATCGAGCTGGCCGATAAAATGGCCGGTAAACAGGTCGGCGGCGACAGTTTCGCTGCAGAGCAAGAGTAGCAACAGGAACCTGAAACTCGATACTGGTATTTGCATCCGCTGTCTCCGATGTGGGTTAATCCAATGGATTATAGGGGATGCTAATTTTCCTGTTGCCCAGTTCAGGAGACTTTCTGCCAGCGCAAAAAAAAGCCCCGCCTGTTTCCAGGCGAGGCTTTTTCTTATGCGGTGGGTCTAGTTGCTTTTTTCGACGCCGTGCGTACTGTCGCTATCGTCACTTCTGAACTTGTGCTGAGTTTCATGATGATTCTCGGTCTTCAGCGTCACGAACATCGGAACGATACACAGGATTACGGCAAGCCAGAACCAGATTCCGGCAGACCCGGCGAAGGAGAAGAAAGCTGCCGCGCCGTCCCAGGTTTCGATTGGACTTGAGTTAAACATATTTATTCTCCTAGTTGATTGTTTTGATGTCTTCTGGATAAGCCATCGCTTCGATTTCGACATCCATACCGACTTCCTGGACGCCGTCGCTGGCGCGCAGAATACCCAGTGCCTTGAAGATCCAGGCGAATACGAATCCCGGTATAAACCCGAGCAGCACCATGACGATCATGCCCTTGAACTGGCCGCCGAAGGTGATAGACGGGATGTTATCCGCAAACTGCGGGTAACCACCGAGGAAAATACCGGCAAACAACAGCCCGAGTATGCCGCAGACGCCATGCACCGCGACCGCGCCAACCGCGTCGTCGATACCCATCTTTTCGATGAATTGCGCCGCCATCGGTCCAATCACACCGCCGGCGAAGGCGAGTACGAAAGCGAGACCCGGGTAGTAGAGATCCATACCGGCCGCGACCGAGATAACGCCGCAAAGTGCGCCAGACATCATCCAGAACGGATCGCGGGTTTTGGTGTAAGCCCCGATCATGCCGCCGGCGATACCCATCAGGGTGTTGAAACAGATGGCCGACAGCGTCGTCGGCATGCCGTAGATATTGGTCCACTGACCGATACCGGTCGGGCCACCGCCGCCGTAGAACAGGCAACCGCCGAGGAAGCCGAAGAAACCGGTCACGATCAGCATCAGTCCGACCATCGTCATCGGCAGGCTATGGCCGCGAATTACGTTGGCCGAGCCGTCGGCGTTGAATTTACCGATGCGCGGTCCGAGGTGGATCAGCACGCCCAGCGCGAAGAAACCGGAAATGATATGCACCACGCCCGAGGCGCCGAAGTCATGGTAACCCCAGTCGGTGACCATCCAGCCGGCATAATGCCAGCCCCAGGACGCGGACAGAATCCACACGACCGAGCCGAGTATGACGGCGAGGATAATGAAAGCGGTCATGCGAATACGTTCGATAACCGCACCTGACATGATCGAAGCGGTGGTACAGGCAAACAGCGTGAACGCGCCCCAGAATACGCCGGAGGCGTTGTCCTGCAGGTTCGGACCCATGCTGTCGCCCCAGGGTACGCCGCCCGCGCCAGCTTCCCAGTCGGGCGTGAAACCCTGGTACATCGCCAGGTAGATCCACCAGCCGAACATCCAGAATGTCGGGATCATATAGGCAAATGCCAGGACGTTCTTGGTACCGGCGGCGAGCGTGTGCTTGACTCTCGAAGCGCCCATCTCGTACATCATGAAGCCCGCGTGAATCAGGATCATGATGGCGGTACACCAGTAGTAATAAACCTCGAGGTTTATCGTGTTGGCCCACGTTAACGCGGACTCTAGTTCTGCAGGTGTCATTGCGACTCCCCCCCTTGTTTAGTTTTAACGACTGTTCTTCGACAGTATTGCCACTGCTTCCCTCGATAATGATTCGCTGCTGCTCGTCGACTGGCAATCGACCGCCGAATATCATCCCTGGATTGCTTTGTTCTTGTGTTGCTACCGTCATCGACGGCAATGTAACCCACGCAGCTTAACCAATTTGCAAATCGATCACCAAAATACTGAATTTTAAGACAATTTTGCACCATGGCGGTGCGGAAATCCGGGAATTTCGCCAGGCAACAGGTATGCGAGGAGGTTGTTAAACGGTTTCGCCGGATTCGAAAGCCCGGAGCCGTTCGATTCCGGCTCTTACGGGAACAATTCGATCAGTTGGCTTGATCGCTATCGGCGAATATCTGCGAGTGAATACCGAAGTGATGGATGTAATAGCGCTGGCCGTCGCTGGCCAGGTTAAGTTTGATTACGGCCGGACCGGATTCGAATTCCAGCGGTACCTGGTAGGCGATCAACTCGACATCCCCCAGCTTGTCGATAGTCTCGGAACGATTTCCCATGAATTCCGGCCGGCTCATCGACTGCAACGGCCCCAGCCGGCTATATCCCTCGTAAGCGGCCCGGACTTTATCGGATGCAAACACGGCCCGTGCCGTGGGCGACAACAGCATGTCGAGCTCTGAGTACCGCCAGCTGGTCAACTTTGGCAGGGCCTGTTCGAGGTAGGGAATCGCGGTCTCG
>JAASSH010000237.1 GCA_021767985.1 Gammaproteobacteria bacterium
AGTTTCCTCAGGAAGAAAAGCTTATAGTTGAAAATCGGCGCTATCAGGAACAGGGGTGTATCGCGCACCAGGGCATTGCGTGCCGCGGCGATAGCGATGCAGCCGGTCGAATGTCCGACAATGGCATAAAGCCCGTCGTTCGATTTCTTCACCAACTCCAGTATCCGATTGGTGGTCGCCACGGATTGATGCAGGGTGGCAGGTTGCATGTCGCTCTGACCGTGACCCAGGTGGTCGAAGGCCAGCGAGCTGAATCCGCACTGTGCCAGGCCTCGCATCAGCGGGAAAAACTGTTGTGCACTGCCGCCCCAGCCATGCACGAAGACAACGGTCGGGCCCTTGCCCGTCTGGTAGACCGCTACCTGGCCATCGTTGGTCTTGATTTCGGTTTGGGTAAAGCCGCGAGGCAGCCTGAGGGGCTTGTTGTCCCTGGCTTTCGGGACGAAGAGCATCGAATCGATCTTGTTATTGGTCCAGCCAGGCATCAGCCGGGTCATCAGGCTGGCTTTCTTCTTGGCGAAAGTCGGAAACAGGTTATTGAAATTGATGCCGCTCGTCAGCGTTGAAGTTTTCTCCATTTTTCGGAAACCTTCTTTATTCTTGGCTCTAAATAGTAACTGAAATTTAAGCTCATTTGAGCGGTTAGAAGGGGTAAATATGTCACACCGAAACAGGTAAAAAGGTGGCATGGACGCGGTTGCCAGCGGATGAATTCTCTCGGCGTTGTACCGGGGCAGCAGGGCGCGAAAGATTGTTTAAATAAAAATCAGTAACTTGAGATACTTTCTTGATGTTATTTCTGGAAAACCTGAATCTTTATAACCACAGTTCCGCCGGCTCACGGTGCCCGGTGACAACACCTCTGGTATTGCTGATCGGCATGCGGCAGCGTTCGGCGAGGCTTTCCAGTTCGTCCGCGTGCAGCGCACCGACGCGTTTCAGGAGCGCTAGCAGCGCGACTTCTGCGGCTTCCCTGGTGCCATCGTCGATCTTGAGCGCGATACCGAGGCTTTTATCCCTGATGGCAGCGGTATAAACGCCGTCGGCGCCGGTTTTGACCAGCACCCGGCGACCGGTCAATTCCATGATTTCGGTGCAGAGCCGGCCTGAGCCCGCGACCATGAATGGATTTTCGGCGATCGCGGTGGTAATGCGGTCGATCGCGCCGGCGCGCCCTGCAGACAGATCATCCGGTGCCGCCATGCGCGCGAACGCGGTTGCGATCGAGCGCAGCGGCATCGCGATAACTGGAATCCCGCAACCGTCGTAGCTCCACGGCAGCTGCCGCATATCGACCTCGGCCATTTCGCCCAGTGAGTCGAACCAACGCTGCTGCGCGGGGTGTTCGCGCTTGATGTAACCGTGGGTTTCCTCGCCGAGGAAACGCGCCGTAGTCAGCATGCCGGTATGTTTGCCGGAACAGTTGTTGTGAATCCGTCCTGGTTGTTGATGGTTAACGATAAGCGTCTCCGCGGTGTTGTTATGCAGCGGTGCGTGCGCGCCGCATTCGAGTGCGTTGTCGTCGAGTTCGATGCGCCTGAGCCAATTGTGCACCGCGTCGGTATGCTCGGGCTCTGCATTGTGCGAAGAACAGGCCAGCGCCAGTTCGGCGCCGCTCAGGTCGAAATGATCGGCGGCGCCGCTTTCGACCAACGGCAAGGCCTGCAGGGGTTTAACCGCGGAACGCGGATAAACCAGCATCTCGATATCGCCCCAGCTGTGCAGCAGGCCGCCTGCGGGGTCGCATACGGCGACCGCGCCGCGATGGCGGTTTTCGATGATATCGCCACGCAGGGTATTTACCAGAATCGGGTTGCTCATTGGGCGGGACTCCTCGGCCACAATACCGGGAACCAGTCTTCCCGGAGCTTTTGCCCGTTACGCATATCGTGGCCGGGATAGGGCGGCGAGGTTCGCCCCTGGCGTTCGGTATAGTGACCGTCATCGCCGACCCAGCGCATCGAGAAAGCCCGCCGACGTCGATCTTGCAAGTTCCCGCGCGCGCCGTGCACGGTACGAAAATCGAATAACACCGCGTCGCCCGGCTGCATGTCCCACTCGAGAATGGTTTCGCCGCAGTCCGGCCCGTCGAGCTCGGGCAGGGTCATATATTGGTCGTTCTGTTCAGCATAAAAATCGGCGTCGTCGAGCCATTTGACCGGCAGCACCAGTTTCGGCCAGCGGTGCGAGCCGGCAACCAGACGCAGGGTTTCGGCCCGCGATACCGGATCGAGCGGCAGCCAGAAGCTGACGGTCTGCGTGCCGTCGGCGAAGTAATAGGGCGCGTCCTGATGCCACGGCGTAGGCTTGGGCGTATGCGGCTCCTTGACCAGCACGTGGTCATGAAAAAACTGCGCGGTTTTCGAGCGCATGACCATGGCCGCGAGTTCTGCCGCGTTCGACTGCGTGATGAAACGGTAAAACTCCGGGATTCTTTGCCAGTTACAGTAATCGTCCCAGAAGCGGCCGGTTTCATCCTCGGTGATGTTTTCGGAAAAGTAGGGGCCGGGTTCTTCGTGGTTACGCTCTATCCCGGCGCGCAGCAGCTCGATCCAGTCGTTGAACACGCCGCGCAGGCAGATGGCGCCGAGCCTGGCGTAGGCGTCGCAGGCCTGGTCGTCGATCGAGTCGAAGGGTTCACTCAGGGTTTGGCGGCTTGCCATCTCGGCCATCTCTGAATCGTAATCAATCCGACGCCGGCTATTGCCAGGCATCCCCCGGCGGCAATCTTAACAGTCAGCGATTCGTCGAGGAAGACGATACCCCCGAACACTGAGGTCACTGGCAGCAACAGCAGAAACGGCATCACCTGGTTGACGTTGTAGTTCCCGAGCAAGTGATACCAGATTGCATAGGCAAGCGCTGTCATGACCAGGCCGAGGTAGGCTACCGCCCCCCAGGCGGCGATCGACGCGGTTGCGATCTGCGCCAGTTGATCGTTTTCGAGCAGGAAGGAAGCGACAAACAGCTGTGGCGTGGCGAACAGCGCGACTCCGCTAATCAGCCGGAACCCGCCGAGGTTGCCGAGTTGCTTGACCATAATCTGTCCGACGGCCCAGGTGAATGCTCCTCCGATGACCATGAAGGCGTATATCAGATCGCCCTGGAGTTTGGGTTCACCGATGATCAGCAACGCCCCGCAGAACGCGATGACGATGCCGAGCCCCTGTTTCAGCGATATCCGGTCGCCAAGTACCAGCCAGGCGAGCAACAGGCCGAAGGGTACTTCGAGTTGTACCAGCAGCGCCGCGGTCGAGGCGTCGATGCCTCGCACGCCGTTAAATGTCAGGCTGTACTGCAGTGCGGCACTGACCAGCGAGATCCAGAATAGCTGTTTGAACAGGCCGGGAGGAGGGCGGAAGAACCAGATCAGGCAAAAGGCCGTCAGCGTGAATCTCAGGGCCATTAGCAATATTGGCGAAAAATGCGACATCGCCGCCTTGGCGACGACGAACCCCATGCCCCAGATGACCGCGATCGAAATCGCGAGCAATACATCGACCGGTTTCATCGAAATCGAACAAGTGATGCGATCGGATTAAACCTCCGGCCGACAACCAACCAGGTTGGCGCGTTGGTTACTCCCTGACGACGGTCACCGAGCAACCGGCGTGGCGCGCAACCCTCGAGGAATTGGGTCCGAGCAGGAAGTCTGCCAGCGACGGCCGGTGTGCGCCCATGACGATGTGGTCGATTTTCAGGTCCTTGGCGGCTTCGACAACTTCGCGATACACCGTGCCGTTTTCGACGACGACCCCGGCCTGCATCGCCTTGGGAACGGTCTTGTCGGCGATTTTTTGCAATTGCTTGGCCGCATCATCTTTCCATTCCTGCAACGGATACTCGGTCGAGCCATGCATCTCGCCCCGGATTGCGTAACGTTGATCGATCCCCGGGGTGATGCCAGGGATCACGGTCATCAGATAAATCTTGGCGCCCTCGACGCCGGTCGCCATCTGCACGGTCTTTTCGATTACACCAGCCGAAAGGTGCTCGTCTTCGAGATCTATCGGCGCTAAATAATTCACCATCGTCTTGTCTCCTCAATAACTTGCGTGGTTAAAGGTCGTCTGGCATTTTGAAGTCGCGCGGACTGGGCAGGGCCACCAGGTAAAGTATCCACACCGTAAACAGGATCATCAGAATATTGATGACCGAAATGTCCGCGCTGAAAGGCAGCGACTTGTCCACGACCGTGATTTCCGGCACCAGTGAACCGTGAACCGGGATGGCCGGATCGACGACATCCATGGCGCCGAGCGATTCGCGGATCGATTCCACGGCGCTGGCGCTTACCGGAATTGCCGCGCTGGAGTCGATACCGGCGGTTCCTGGCCCGACTTCACCCGCGGTCTGCACCGTCTTGGCGGGGCTGGCGAGCACCAGTTGGGTGCTCACGGTCGTGACCGCGCCGGATTGGTTAGGATAGGTATCTGCCGGGATCGTGGCCGGCCGGATAAAGCTGAATCTTGCTGTATGTCCGCCCTGCGCCCACTCGTCGAGGCTCAGCAGCCGATAGAATCCGTTGCGCATCAGGGTCGCGATAGCGCGGTCTTTCGACGGCGCCATCAGGAACACCCCGTCGTGACTTCCCTTGGTCATCGCCAGCAACTGCGCCCGCGGATTGTCGTCGGAGTTCACTACTTCGACCTTGTCGGCGATACCGAACGACTGCAGCAGCATTTCCAGCAC
>JAASSH010000021.1 GCA_021767985.1 Gammaproteobacteria bacterium
ATGATAACCCTCGGGCGGCACGATTACTCCGCCCGAAGCGAGAATCGGCTCGGCGACGAAAACCGCGCAGTTTTCCGGGCCAACTTCGGCACTCATGTTTTCCAGGTTAGCGACGCATTGATCGAGAAAATCGGCATCCGACATATCCGCCGGCTTGTAGAGCGGATGCGGCGCCTCGACGTGGTGCACCAGGTGGGATACCATATCGAGATTAGTCTTGTCGCGCTCCTTGCCGGACACGCTGCCACCGAGATAAGTGCTGCCGTGGTAACCCCGCTTGTGCGAAATAATCTGCTTCTTGCTCGGCTTACCGCGCATGTTGTTGTAGAAATGCACGAAACGCAGCGCCGAGTCGACCGCGGTCGAGCCGCCCGTGGTAAAGAACACGTGGTTCAGGTCTCCCGGTGACTGTTCGGCGAGCTGCGCGGCGAATTCCGCCGCGGGCCCGGTCGTCATCGACCAGGGCGACACGTAGGTCAGCGCCATGATCTGATCGTAAACCGCCTGCGCGATTTCCTCGCGCCCGTGGCCGACATTGACACACCACATGCCGGCGGGTGCATCGAGCAGGCGATTGCCCTCGCTATCGTAGACATAGACACCCTCCCCCTTGTCCAACAGCGTGCGTTCATGCTTTCCAATCTTGACCATGTCATCCCAGGGATGAATGAACAGGTTGTCGTGCTGCTTGAGTTCTGCTGACGTGCTCATGCCTTCTCCTCCGATAGCGGGCGTGATAAAGACTAAAATTATATTTATTTTTTCTAATTTTGCAATTAATTTCAATGATATATGAACTTACATTGACTATTTGCTCAATAACTTTTAAAGTTCGGGCATTCCCGGATACAGGTTAGAGCCATTGTCAGCGAACATTACCGAAAAAAATTTCGCCAGCCGCAATCGGAAAAGTCAGCGCGAGTTTCGCAAACGCCAGCTGATCGACGCCACCATCGACTGCATCGACAAACTGGGGATTTCCCAGACCACGCTGGCCCGGATTGCCGAGCGCGCCGGCATCTCGCAGGGTAACGTCGTCTTCTATTTTCACAGCAAGGACGAACTGCTCGAACAAACGCTGCACTTTCTTAACGACGAACATACCAGTAACTGGCAAAAGGCGCTCGCCGATGCCGGCCCCGACCCGTGGTCCCGGCTGCAGGCATTAATCAAAGCCTCGTTCGCACCCCAGGTTTTCAACCGCAAGAAAATCAGCGTCTGGTACGCCTTTTGGGGCGAATCCCGCTCGCGACCGAAATACATGCGCGTTTGCGGTGCGAGCGATCGCGCATTTTCCGACACCATTCTAAAGCTGTGCCAGGCAATCGAATCCCGGGACGGGTCTGGCCTGAGCCCGCAAACCGCGGCGCAAAGTATCGAAGGTATGATCGACGGCATGTGGCAAAGCTTCCTGCTCGGATCACCGGGTTTCAAGCGGGCCCAGGCGATTAGCACGATATTCGAATTGCTTGGCAACATCTTCCCGCAGTCACCGAGGATTGAAGCATAAGCCGTGATCACAAAAATAGTTTTGTGGTAATATCCGGCGAAACTATTGATGTGACAGGCTATTCCTCATTATGCTTATGGGAATATGTTTCAGTTGACTGTCGTCGTTAAGCCGCGGTACAGATTGAAAACACAATAATTAGTTTGGCATTCAAAACTAGAGAATTACTTCCGAGGAGAAGACAAATGAAAGACACTGCTTTTAAATCCAGCCTGATTGGCTTAACTACTGCCGCTCTGCTGACAGGTGCGACGGTCGCGTCGGCCGCAGGCAAGCTCAACGTCAGCAACTGGGCCGAGTACATGGCGGAGGACACCATCGAAAACTTCGCCAAGGAATACGACGTCGAAGTAACCTTCACGCCCTACGACTCGGTAGAAGCGATCGATTCCAAGTTGCTCGCCGGCAACTCGGGTTACGACGTGGTATCCCACGCGGCTTCGCAGGCTGCACGCCTGATGAAGGGCGGCAATATTCTTCGCAAGATCGACAAGAGCAAGCTGCCAAACCTGAAACACATGAGTGCCGACGTCATGGCCCAGGTCGGTCAAAAGTGGGATCCCGGGCATAACTATTTCGTGCCCTACATGTGGGGTACCCATGGCGTAACCTATAACAAAGAACTGGTTATGCAGACCTACCCGGACGCGCCCATCGGGGATATCAGCATGATCTTCGACCCGAAGCATATGAAGGAACTGGCCAAGTGCGGCGTTTCATTCCTCGACTCCCCTACCGACGTCATCCCGATGGCACTGGCTTACCTCGGCATGGATCCCGATTCAACCAACAGGGCGGATTACCAGAAAGTCGAAGACATGTTGAAAAAGGTTCGTCCGTATATCAAGACTTTCGACAACTACGCCTATCAGCGCATGCCTGAAAAAGAATTCTGTGTCGCGGTTACCTGGGGACCCGATGGACTGCTGGCGATGTCAGGCGCCGAAGAAGCCAACACCGGGGTCAAGCTGGATTTCTTCCTGCCTGCGATTCCGAACTTCTGGGTTGACGGATGGGTTATCCCGGCCGACGCCAAAAATATCGAAAACGCACACCTGTTCATGAATTACCTGATGCGTCCGGAGGTTGCCGCGAATGACAGTAACTATACCTGGTACGCGACCGCGAACAAGGATGCGATTCCGATGATCGACGAAGCGGTGACCTCCAGTCCCGCCGCCTTCCCGACCGCCTCGCAGGTTTCAACCATGTACACGCTCAATCCCCTGCCCCCCAAGGCGGAGCGGGTACGCACCCGGACCTGGACCAACTTCAAGGCCGGCAACTAGTAACAAGAAGCCGGGGTGATCATCACCCCGGTTTTTTTTCGTTGGCATATCACGGGGGAAAATATGTCACAGACGACAGACCACTCCGACCGTCCCTGGCTCGACCCTGAAGCCGAACCCTTTATCAAGGTACAGAGCGTCAGCAAGCATTTCGGCGACTTCACCGCGGTCGATAGCGTCGATCTCGATATTTACAAAGGCGAGCTGTTCTGCCTGCTCGGCGGCTCGGGCTGCGGCAAGACCACGTTGCTGCGCATGCTCGCCGGATTCGAGACCCCCTCCTCCGGATCGATCCTGATCGACGGTGTCAACATGAACGACGTCCCGCCCTACGAACGACCGGTCAACATGATGTTCCAGTCTTATGCGCTGTTTCCGCACATGACGGTGGAAAGCAATGTCGGCTACGGCCTGAGGCGCGATGGAGTTGCTAAAACCGAGATCGAACAACGGGTCGAGGAAATGCTGGCGATGGTCGAACTGACCCAGTTTCGCAAGCGCAAACCGCACCAGTTGTCCGGCGGCCAGAAACAGCGCGTGGCACTGGCACGCGCCCTGATCAAGCAACCCAAGATGCTGTTACTCGACGAGCCGCTGGCGGCGCTCGACAAGCGCCTGCGGGTGCAAACCCAGTACGAGTTGATGAATATCCAGGATAAACTCGGCGTCACCTTCGTCGTCGTAACCCACGACCAGGAAGAAGCGATGACGCTGTCGACCCGGATCGCGGTCATGGATGTCGGGCGCCTGCAGCAAATCGGCACCCCGACCGAAATATACGAATTCCCGACTTCGCGCCTGGTGGCCAATTTCATCGGCAACGCAAACATGTTCGCGGGTCGTATCACTGAAAACGGCACCGATCACGTCGTCGTCGAGAGCAAGGACCCGACCTGCAATTTCTATATCGACCACGGCGTATCGATCTCGGAAGGCACTAAGGTCTGGGTTTCGTTGCGGCCGGAGAAGATCAGAATTTCCAAGCAGGCACCCGAAGATTCCGGCACCAACTGCGTCAAGGGCATGGTAAACGACATCGGCTACCTCGGCGGCACTTCGACCTATCGCGTGCTGGTTGGCGACGAACACATCGTCGAAGTGACCTCACCCAACCTGAATCGGCCCAAGGACGGAAACCCGCCGATCGACTGGGACGAGGAAGTATACCTGAGCTGGGAAGCGTCGAGCTCGGTGGTGCTGACCAAATGAGCATACCGGCAGAAGCGGTGACAGCAAGCGAAGCCGGCCTGAAGGCTCGAATACTGCATCGGCTCATGCGCCTGGCGCAGGATCGCTGGCGTACCCTGGTGCTGTTCGTTCCATTCGCCTGGCTGCTGCTGTTTTTCCTGGCGCCGTTTTTCATCGTGCTGAAAATAAGCCTCGCCGAAACGATTATCGCCAGTCCACCGTTTACCCCGATGATCGAATGGGTCGATGCCGGCATCATGCACATCCGCGTGGTGATCGACAATTTCGCCTACCTGTGGGAAGACGATCTTTATGCCAAGACCTATTTGAACTCGCTCAAGATTTCGTCGATATCCACTATTCTGTGCCTGCTGGTGGGCTACCCGATGGCTTACGCAATCGTACGCGCGAACCATACCACCAAGCACGTCCTGTTGATGCTGGTTATCCTCCCGTTCTGGACCTCCTTCCTGCTGCGGGTTTACGCCTGGATGGGATTACTCGCCGACCAGGGTACGATCAACAACCTGCTGATCGCCATCGGTATCATCGACGAGCCGATGCGGATGCTCTACACCCCGTTCGCGGTCTATGTCGGTATCGTCTATACCTACGTGCCATTCATGATTCTGCCGCTTTACGCGAACATGGAAAAACTCGACTGGACCCTGCTCGAGGCGGCGGCCGATCTCGGTGCCAGGCCAATGACGACGTTCTTCACCGTCACCTTGCCGATGACGATGCCGGGGATCATCGCCGGCTCGTTGCTGGTGTTTATTCCGGCAACCGGCGAATACGTCATCCCCGACCTGCTCGGCGGGGGTAATGTGCTGATGATCGGGCGCGTGCTTTACAACGAGTTCAACGCCAACATCGACTGGCCGGTAGCCTCGGCGGTTGCAATCGCACTGTTGCTGGTACTGGTACTGCCGATGATGCTTTACCAGCATATCCAGGCCAAAGAGGCCGAGTCCGAATGAACAACCGCAGGCGTTCCTATTTTTTGATCACCACCACCTGCTTCGGGATCGCGTTTCTGTACATCCCGATGATTCTGCTGGTCCTGTATTCGTTCAACAAGTCCAGGATCGTGCCCGTTTGGGGTGGCTTCTCCACCAAGTGGTACGGCGTATTGTTCGAGAGCGAGGAGGTCTGGGAAGCGGTCGCACTAAGCCTCAAGGTCGCCACCGTAAACGCCACTTTTGCAATGCTGCTCGGGACCCTGGCGGGTCTGGCGCTGGTGCGCTTCGGCCGCTTCCGGGGACGCACTCTGTTCACCGGCATGATTACCGCGCCGCTGGTGATGCCCGAAGTCATCACCGGCCTGTCACTGCTGCTACTGTTTATTACCCTGAAGGAATTCATCGGCTGGCCCGATCAACGCGGTTTTACCACCATCACGATCGCGCATATCACCTTCTCCATGGCCTATGTCGCGGTCATCATCCAGTCGCGCCTGGCCGGCATGGCGCAAGATCTCGAAGAAGCGGCACAGGATCTCGGTGCCAAACCGTTCCGGGTGCTCACCGATATAACGTTGCCGCTGCTGGCGCCAGGCATGCTGGCGGGATGGCTGCTCGCGTTTACGCTGTCGCTAGACGACCTGATTATCGCGAGCTTCGTCACCGGGCCGGGCGCGGTGACGCTGCCGATACTGATTTACTCTCGCATCCGCCTGGGCTTGCGCCCCGACATCAACGCGCTCGCAACCATCATCATCCTGGTTGTTGCAATCGGCGTACTGATCGCCGCCTGGGTCATGTTCCGCCAGCAAAGACAGCGTGAACTCGAACTCAAGATGAGCGAGGAAGGCTGAACCTCAACAGGCTCCCCTCGTGGCGCTAAAAACTGGTTCTCCCCGGTGGGGAGCTTCTAGCCCGGATCGCGGCGCAGCGCCTGGCACATGCAGTGCACCCCGCCGCCGCCGGGCGTGATCATCGATACGTCCGGATCGAAAACCTCCAGCCCGTGGGCGCGCGCCTTTTCTTTCAGCACCTGGCTTTTTTCCGGCATTAAAACCCGGTCGTTACCGAGCGCGACCACGTTGCAGCCGAGATCGAGCGTATCCTGGAACGGCACCGAGACGATTTCGATGTTTTTCGACTTGAGCCAGGAGACTACCTCGGGGTCGGTCGACTCGAGGCAGACCGCCGCCAGCTTCGGCGCCAGCATCACCACCATCAGGTCGATATGCACGTAGAAAGGATCGAGGTCGGTCAGCATGACCTCCCAGCCCTCGGCTTCGAACCAGGTCTTTAGCTGCAGCGCCGATTGCTCCTGGCTGCGGCCCTCGTCGCCTTCCCAGCCGATCAACACGGTACCCGGCTCGATGACGTTGAAATCGCCGCCCTCGAAGGATCCCGCGGTGACACAGTCGTAAATCGGGATCCCGAGACGTTGGTAGGTTTCGATCGCGCGAAAGTTTTCACCACGCCGCCACCAGTTCGCCATGCTGGAGATAATCGCGCCATAAGGCGTCATCACCGATGAGTCGCGCGCGAAAATCTGGTACGGCAGAACCGGGTCCGGTTCGTGCAAATGCACCTGCACGTCGGCCGACTGGTAGGCCGACACCATTTCCGCGTGTTGCCGCCGCGCGACATCCGCATCGAATTCATAGCCGCGTCGAATACTTTTCTTGGACACCGAGCTGGTCTCGCGCCACCGGTAATTGTCGGCGGGACCGAGCAGCACGTCGCGCAGCACGCCGTACTCGCTGTCGACACCCCAGTTTTCCAGCACGGGGGTCTGGCCACCCTGCCGCCGGGTTCGTAAACTGAAACTATCTGCCATGATTCCTCCGCCAGCAGTATTTCGACTTAATCAAGTCGTTCCGGCGAGGCTATCCCCGGTTGCCGCCCATGTCAATTCAGGCGGCGCATTAACCCAAATCCGCATAGATAATCGCAATTTGACTTTGCCTATTTTTGTGATCACAATTGCGCGGTTCGCAATTCTCAGCTATACCTGGAACTACCAAACGGCCTGCATCCGGGCCCCGTCACAGGCACAAACGGCATCTTAATGAAAGACTGGATAGAACAGCACCAGATTACCGAAGTCGAGTGTATCGTCCCCGATCTCGCAGGCGCCGCGCGCGGCAAAATCATGCCCGCTTCCAAGTTTACCGACAGCACGACATTGCGCATGCCCAAGGCAATCTTCATGCAGTCGGTCACCGGTGAATATCCCGATAACTGGGAAGAAATCAATCCGCTGGACGTCGACATGGTATTGCAGCCGGATCCGTACACGATTCGCCTGTTGCCATGGGCGCGCGAACCCTCCGCCCAGGTCATTCATGACTGCTACGAGATCGACGGTAGCCCGATCGAATTTTCGCCGCGTGGCGTACTGCGACGCGTGATCGATCTCTACCACGCCGAAGGCTGGAAACCGGTGGTCGCGCCGGAACTCGAATTTTACCTGCTGCAGCCGAACCTGGATCCGAAGAATCCCCTGCTGCCACCGATCGGCCGTACCGGCCGGGTCGAGCGCAGCGGGCAATCGTTCAACATCGATGCGGTTAACGACTTCGATCCGATGTTCGACGACATGTATGACTTTTGCGAGGGCCAGGGGCTGGAGATCGATACCCTGATCCACGAGGAAGGCATGGGGCAGATGGAAATCAATCTGCTGCACGGCGATCCGCTGGAGCTGGCCGACCAGGCTTTCCTGTTCAAACGCACCGTACGCGAGGCGGCGTTGCGTCACGACCTTTACGCGACCTTCATGGCCAAGCCGATGGAGGGGCAACCCGGCAGCGCGATGCATATCCACCAGAGCGTCGAGGACCTGGAGTCGGGCGAGAATATTTTCTCGACCCCGGAAGGCATGCCCAACGAACTGCTGCTGAGCCATATTGCCGGCCTGCAGCGCTTCCTGCCCGAAGCGATGGCGCTGATGACACCCTATGTCAACTCTTACCGCCGCATCGTGCGTGAAATGTCGGCGCCGATCAATTTCCACTGGGATTTCGACAATCGCACCACCGGGTTCCGCGTTCCGGATAACAACCCGAAAGCGATGCGCGTGGAGAATCGTATCGCCTCGGCAGACGTCAATCCTTACCTGGCGATCGCGACGTCGCTGGCCTGCGGTTACATCGGCATGAAACAGGGTCTTAAGCCCACCGAACCGCTGCAAAGCAGCGCCTACGACGAACCGATGCAGCTTTCACGCCACTGGTACGATTCTTTACAACGCCTCGCCGATTGCAAGGAACTCGGTGAGGTGCTCGGCGAAGCTTTCGTCGGCATTTATGTCGGCGTCAAGGAAGTCGAGTTCGATAATTTTCTAAACGTAATCAGTCCCTGGGAACGGGAGCACTTACTGTTAAAAGTCTGAGGTGACATTATGACCGAAGCAACCGCGATGGATATGAGCAATACCGAAAAGTGGCAGGATCTCGATAGCCACCATCTGCACCCGTTTACCAACCCGCACGATCTGCAGAAAAAGCCGGCACGCATCATCGAATCGGCCAATGGCGTATACCTGACCGATTCTGACGGTAACGAATTGCTCGATATGATGGCGGGGCTATGGTGCGTCAACATGGGTTACGGCCAGAAAGACATGATCGAGGCGGCCTACCAGCAGATGCAGCAGCTGCCCTATTACAACGCCTTTTTCAAGACCACGACGCCCCCGGCGGCCGAGCTGTCGGCGCTGCTGGCGGAAGTAACCCCGGCCCACATGGACCATGCGTTTTTCACCAGCTCCGGATCGGAAGCCAACGATACCGTGCTACGTCTCGTCTGGCGTTACTGGGACATCCTGGGCAAGCCTGAAAAACGCGTCGTCATCAGTCGCAAGAACGCCTATCACGGCAGCAGTATCGCCTCTTCCAGCCTGGGAGGCATGGCGGACATGCACAAGCAGGGCGGGGTCATACCCGATATCGTCCACGTGGAGCAGCCTCACTGGTTCGAAAAGCGCTGCGAGCTCGGCGTCGACCTCGACCGGGAAGAATTCGGACGCCAGGCGGCGCAATCGATTGCCGACAAGATCGAGGAACTCGGCGTCGACAAGGTGGCCGCGTTCATCGCCGAGCCGATCCAGGGTGCGGGCGGGGTTATCGTGCCGCCGGACTCTTACTGGCCGGAAGTAAAAAAGATTTGCGAACACTACGGGATACTGCTGGTCGCCGACGAAGTTATCTGCGGTTTCGGCCGCACCGGGGAATGGTTCGGCACCGACTACTACGGTCTCAAGCCCGATTTGATGCCGATCGCTAAGGGCCTGTCATCGGGCTACCTGCCAATCGGTGGCGTCATGGTCGCCGACAAGATCATGAACGTACTGATCAACCAGGGCGGCGAGTTCAACCACGGTTATACCTACTCGGGTCACCCGGTGTGCGCGGCCGTGGCAATCGCCAACATCAAGCTGATGCAGCGTGAAAACATCGTGCAGCAAGTACGCGAATCGACCGCGCCTTACCTGCAACGGCGGCTGCGTGAGCTCGGCGACCACCCGCTGGTCGGCGAAGTCCGCGGTGTCGGCATGCTCGGCGCGCTGGAGCTGGTCAAGGACAAGGAAAACTACGTCAGGTTCGACAAGGATCTCGGCGTCGGCACCATTTGCCGGGAATTCTGCTTCAACAATAACCTGGTGATGCGAGCGGTTGGCGACTCGATGATTATTTCGCCGCCGCTGATATTGCAGCAGGCAGATGTCGACGTTTTCGTCGAACGCGCCTGGCAATGCCTCGATCTGACCCACAAAGCCGTCACCTGATCGTAGCGGCATGTCTTTGAAGCTGGTTCAGGACCGCAGCGACACCAGCGACTACCCGGAATCCTACTACCAGGCCACCCGGAATCGCGAGCTGGAAACAAGCGCGCTGGATAAGAATAGATGCAATCATGAAAATGAGAGCACCTAGAACAGCAAAAGAATGCAAGAGTTTTTGTGGCGTTGTAAACTACTTGAGTTTGTTCTGCCCGGACTTACAAAAACTATTGCATAACATCTACGACCTAACAAAGAAGGGACGCCCGTTTTATTGGTCATACTTCTATCATCAAAGGTACTTCAATGAGATTAAGAGGAGATTATGCAAGCCTCCTGTGTTGCATCTCCCAAGAGCATCAGGACGACTAATCCTCTACTCAGATACCAGCAGAAAACACGTTGGATCTTCTTTATGGCAAGTCCAAGATGGAGTCCATAGGTTGATAGGCTATGGCAGTAAAACTCTGCCCCTGGCCTGTCGAAATTACAGTGTCACCGAACTTGAGATGACGGGATTGCTATGCGCCATCAAGATGTGGAAACACTTGTTGAACAGAGCCGAGTTTGACAGTGTGGTAGACCACCAAGCCCTGGTATACATTATGAAGTCCAAAGAAGAGCCCAGCAGCCGAAGAATCATGAGACTGCTGGAGCACCTCTCCGAGTACAGTTTCAACCTGTACTACATGAAGGGAAAAGACCTGCTTCTGAGCGACTTCCTAAGCAGAACAGCCAGTGATACAGATGACCCACATTCGTGTATTCCCATTTCGTTCGGATTAGAACATGTGGAAAATGACTTTCACCAGCTATGGTCAGATAGAATTGACGAAGTAGTGCATACTTGCAATATCACAAGAGCACAAGCCAAGGCTCAGGGAATCAAAGTAGAGGAAGTACACAGTAAAGACAAAAAGCTACTACCAGAGTATAAACCTGAACATCAGGATAGAGCTAGGAAGAGAGTAGAGACGCGTCAATCAGCTAAGCCTCCACCCACAGCTCCAAGCAAATCTGAACCCACTAGGTCCATTCTA
>JAASSH010000238.1 GCA_021767985.1 Gammaproteobacteria bacterium
CTTGTCGAAAAACGACCGGCTGACCAGGATCTCCTGTGACTCGCTGATAATCAGGAAGTCATCTACTCCTAAGGATAGTGCTAAATTGGCAGTTTTGCGCAATCCATCGATCATCAGCACCGTGGCGGCGACATCGGCCCGCACCGGGTCGCGCAGCAAGACTGTCGCCGAGCTTTGCCCGATGGACGATTCGCCGCTGCGCGGGTCGATGATATGATGCGTCCGCTTGCCGCCGCGCCAGTACTGGCGGTGGTAGTTTCCCGAGGTAAACAGGCTGTGTTTACCCTCCAGGTCAAGGCTGGCGACGACCCCGGGCGCGAATGGATTCTGAATGCCCAGGCGCCACGGGCGCCCGAAGCGATTACCCGCGATCTTCATGTCGCCCCCGGCGTTGACGATATAGTGCCTGATGTCGTTGGCGTCGAGAAAATCGGCGATCAGCCCGATTGCGTAACCCTTGGCAATGCCGCCCAGGTCGATTTGCAGGTGAGGATTACCGCTGGTGACGCGATTTCCATCGACTACCAGGTCCCGCATGGTGGGAATTTGCTGACGAATCTCCGCAATCGCCGCGGTGTCGACTTCGCCGCCGTGAAAACCGTAGGCGGCAATCAGTTTGCCGAGCGCGGGATTGAACAGGCCTCTTGTGGCATCGTGATACTCGCTGCTTAGTCGCAACAATTCGGCCAGGCCGTCCGGCATCCGGGCCTCGCCGCTGCGCTGCAGCTCGGCGTTGAACCGGGTTAGTTCGCTGTCTTCCCAGGCGTGCCACAGGTTGCGGTAGTGCCGCAGGCGATGCTCGATTTCCTCGAGCAAGCGTTGTGCCCGGGGCAGGTCCCCGGTAATCATCGTGATTTCGATGATGGTGCCGAACTCGACCAGGTGTTGCTCGACCAGGTGCTGTCTGCGGTCGCAGCTGCTGACAAGCGAAAGCAACAGCAGCAGGCAAGGTAGCGCTAACTGGAAAGTCGTCGCTCGATACACTCAAACAGTTCTGCGCTGATGTTGAGGCCGAATTCCTGATCCAGTTCACGAATGCAGGTCGGGCTGGTGACGTTTATCTCGGTGATGTAGTCGCCGATCACGTCGATTCCGACGAACAGCAGTCCACGAGCGCGAAGATCCTCCGCGATCTGATCGCAAAGCCATTGATCGCGCTCGCTCAGCGGCTGGCCGCGGGTGCTTGCACCGGCCGCGATGTTGCCGCGGTGTTCTCCGACGGCGGGCAGCCGCGCCAGCGCGTAGGGGATGGCGACACCGTCGATCAGCAGGATGCGCTTGTCGCCATCACGAATTTCGGGGATGTAGCGTTGCGCCATGGTTTGCGACCGGCCGTGCTTCGAAACTGCCTCGATGATCGCGTTGGTGTTGGGATCGCCTTTCTGTACCCGAAATATGGATTGTCCGCCCATGCCGTCCAGCGGTTTGACGATGACGTCCTCGTGTTCATCGATAAACTCTTTCAGAATCGACGGATTGCGACTGACCCGGGTTTCGACGCAGCACTGCGGAAACACCCGGGTATACAGCTTTTCATTGCAGTCTCGCAGGCTGGCCGGGCGGTTGACGATCAGTACACCGTTTTCTTCCGCCTGCTCCAGGATATAGCTGGCGTAAATGTACTCCAGATCGAACGGCGGATCCTTGCGCATTAGAATCGCGTCCAGTTCCTGCAGGCGGCAACGGCCCGCATCGCCATAGTCGAACCAGTGCTCGTTATCGTCATAGACGCTGAGATGGCGATAACGCCCGGTCGCGATACCGTTATCGAAGAAAATATCGTCGAGTTCGAAGTAAAAAATCTGCCAGCCACGCCGTTGCGCCTCCAGCAACATGGCGAGGCTGGAATCCTTCCAGGGTTTGATGGCTTCGATTGGATCCATCACGATTCCGAGCTTGCGAGTCGAGGGCATAAGACTGGTATTTGGCGCTGATTTTTGCGGTCGCTCCGATTCTACTGAATTAAGTCCCTCAAAAACATCAAAATATCCCTGTGCAATCAGGGTTGCAGGCTAAATCTAGCGCTTGTTAAACCCGGTTTTATGAACTACTTTTGAAGGTGATGCATTTTCTGTAATTGTTCGGTAAAAACCGGGTTGAAACCTTAGAATTTACATTATGTAGGTTTATTAAATATATGGTTTTACTTGAAGTAATCCATATAATCTTGTCGTAATAAAGTGGGGGATACCCACTATTGATCCCTGGGGGATATGTGAACACCGAGTCTCAGACAGCAGATGGAGTAGCGCAATCGGCCAAACTGAACGTCAAGGTCATGGTGATCGACGACAGTAAAACGATCCGCCGCAGCGCTGAAACGCTGCTAAAAAAAGTTGGTTGCGAGGTCATCACCGCGATTGACGGCTTCGAAGCCCTGGCCAAAATCACCGAGCACAAACCGGATATTATTTTCGTTGACATCATGATGCCGCGCCTGGATGGATACCAGACCTGCGCATTGATCAAGAACAATCAAACCTTCAAAGCAACGCCGGTCATCATGCTGTCCAGCAAGGACAGTATTTTCGATCGAGCGCGCGGACGCATCGTAGGCTCTGAAAAATACCTGACCAAGCCCTTTTCGAAGGAAGACCTGATCAATGCTATCACCACGCATGTCGGCTAGACCGTATCGGTCAGCGAAACTAGAGGTAGGCCCTGAATGACGCACATTTTAATAATTGATGATTCACCGACCGAGGTGCATGTTTTCAAAAGCATGCTGATGAACAACGATATCGAGGTATCGGTTGCCAAGAACGGTGAAGAAGGCATCGAGAAAGCGATCGAAATCAAGCCCGACTGCATCCTGATGGATGTTGTCATGCCGGGCAAAAACGGTTTCCAGGCGACCCGAGACCTGAGCCGCAACCCCGTAACGTCATCGATCCCAGTGATTATCATTACGACCAAGGATCAGGAAACCGACAAGATCTGGGGTATGCGCCAGGGCGCCAAGGACTATATCGTCAAACCCGCGGACGAGCGTGATTTGATCGAGCGGATCAACAAGGTGCTGGGCTTCGAGCGCAGCTACGACGACTGAGGCAACGATCACGATGCCCATTAACTCGCCTTACGAAATCCTGAAATCACTGGATGCCCGTTTCCGCAAGAATTCCAGCGGTCTGCCGGTGGCGAAGGCGGTGGTCGATGACTGGATTGGAATCGGGTTTAGCATCAACGGCATCCCCCTGATTGCAAAAATGGACGACGTCAACGAGATCCTGCCTCCGCCCGATACCATCCGCGTGCCCGGGGTAGTGCGGTGGGTCAAGGGCCTGGCGAACATCCGTGGCAACCTTATGCCGGTGCTGGATATGAATGGCTTCTTTTACGGCAAGCCGACCGATATTCGCAAGGAAAGCAGGATACTGGTTATCAACAAACTGGGTATCGTCGCCGGCCTGCTGGTCGACGAGGTTTACGGGTTACGACGCTTCAAACCCGAGGAGCATCAACAGCAGGTCATGGAAGACGCGGGCTCGGTGGGGGAATATCTCGCCGGTACTTTTGTCGACCAGGTGCGACGCTGGAACGTATTTAGCGTCGAACGACTCGCCAGAGCCGAACATTTTCTGAGAGTGGTTTAACTGCAGCGTGTTTGCATTGAGGTACCAATGGCAGTAGTAGACAAGATAAAGAATATGCTTCCGCGGCGTTCCTCGGGCACGAGCCTGCCGAGTGGGCAGAGCGGCAGCGGCATTAACCGCAAGGCAGTGCTGGTTGGTGTATTGCTATTGCTGTTCGTCGTGGCAATGGCGGCGATGTTCGCGATTGAAGCCAGTCAGGCGCGTAAAAACAAGATTTATTCGGCGATCGCCTCCGAACAGCAGGTCATATCCCAGCAGATCGCGGTCAATGCACTCGAGGCATCTGCCGGCCAGGACAGGGCTTTCGATAACCTCGCCGCAAACCAGGGTCGCTTTCTTGCCAATCTGGAGAAATACAACAACGGTGACCTGGCGCAGGATTTGCCGGCCTTGCCGGAACATTTCTCGGTCGAGTATGCCAATCTGAAAGCCGTCTGGAATGATTACGACAGGCATATCGCGACGGTTGTCGCCGCCAAGAATTCGATTGCCACGGTGAGCGATTATGTCACGCAGATCAACGAATCCCTGCCGGAATTGATATCGCTCTCCGATGGCGTGGTTACCGAGTTGGTGAAGTCCAATGCTCCTGGAACCAACATCGCGGTCGCGGCGCGCCAGGTGATCCTGGTCCGTAGTATCGAGCATAGCCTCAATCAGATCCTGACCAACGGCGAAGTCGTCATGGCCGCCGCTGACCGCTTCGCGACCGATGCGGCCCAGGTGGAAACGCAACTGCTGGGCATGCTCGAGGGTGATGCCGAGCTTGGCATAAACAAGTTCAGAGGGACCGACGTGGTCGGCAACCTGCTGCAGTTTGCCGATCTTTATTCGGTGGTGCGGAAAAACGTGCGCGAGATTCTCGATAACTCGGCGCAGATTTTCAAGGTGCACGAGGCTTCGCTGAAAATCGATGAGCTCAGTCCTTTGATGCTGGAGGTGTCGGGTGAACTTATCGGCGCGATCGAGCGCAAGGATGCCGAGAGCAATATCTATACCCTGGCGGGTTATGGCCTCGGTCTGATGGCGCTGGTATTGCTGGTGCTGCTGATCCTGGTAATTTCGCGCGAATCGCAGGA
>JAASSH010000239.1 GCA_021767985.1 Gammaproteobacteria bacterium
CAACCAGTCGGTCTTACTCGTCCAGCCACCACTGCGTGGGGCGGAACGGATAGGAACGATAATACACGAACGAGTGCGTCTTGTACTCGACGAAATTTTGCACCTCGTTGCGGTGGTAAATCGGCGCCGGCGTCTGCACGGTACCGATGAACAGCAGGTTTTCCACCAGGTTCTCGACCAGGCGCGCGCCGAGCTTGTTGGACTCCGCCGAACCCACCGGGGTCGACTGGAACGCGTTGATGTCGTCGATCATCTGCATGGCGTAATCCGGCGGCTTGACCCCGCTGGCGCCGTTGGTGTCGATATACTCGGCCCACAGCATGTTGGTGCGCTGGGTGAAGTAATCATGGTACGGCGGCACCCAGATCTGGTTGGTGCCGAGCACGATCGCGAGCGGCTGGCCGTTACGCCAGACGGTGACGTCGAGCTTGTTGGCCGACTGCGCCGAACGGTACTCGTCCGGGGTTACCTCTTTAACCGTGCTCTGGATACCGACCGCGCCCCAGTGCTGGCCGACCAGTTCCATCAGCGCAGCAGCCACACCCTGCACCGAGAATTGCAGGTTGATGACGAGCTTGTCGCCGTTGGGCAATTCGCGGAAACCGTCGCCATCGACGTCCTTCATACCCATTTCATCGAGCAGCTTGTTGGCGAGCGCCGGATCGTATTGCGCGTAGTATTGATTCCACTTGTCATCAACAAACGGGGGAGAATCCGTGAAACCGGTGTACTGCTTGCCTTGGCCCATACCGAAGAACGCGGTCTCGTTGATTTCGTCACGGTTGATCGCGACCGACATCGCCTGGCGGAAACGCACGTCGCTGAAGGCCTCGCGCTTTGCCGGGTCCTCGTGGGTCATGTTGATGCCCAGCGTCGCCATCGTGACCTCGGGACGCAGATGCACGGTGTAGTTACCCTTTTCCTGGTTTTCCAGCAGCAGCGGCGCGGTCGACAGCTGCAGCGACTGCGCCTTGAAGTCGGCCTCGGCGTTGACCAGCTTGAGCAGACGCACCTCGTCCTCGTTGACGAAAATTTCATCCTGCTCGCTGACGTAAGGCAGCTGGTTACCCGCGGTATCGACCTGGTGGAAATACGGGTTGGCGACCAGGTGGCGGCCCTCGGTGGACTCGGAAATCAGGATATGCGATTCCAGCGTCGGCATCGTATCCTTGGGCATGTTGGCGACCTTGTCCGGGCAGCACAGCATCGGCGTCGGCGTATCGGTCCAGTCGGAGTTGCCGTAGTAGGCCGAAATCACCGCGTAACCGTTCTCGAATCCCATCTCCTTTGCTTTCTTGTCGGCATCCAGATTGATGTTTGGATCCCACTGGCCGAGGAAGTGTTTCGGCTGGAAGCCCTGCGCGTAAGAGTTGGCGAAGTGCACCAGCAGGCCCGGCTTCGGCGCCGGCAGGTTGAAACGCACGGTGTGCGGATCGATGACGTCAACCGTCATCGGCTCGCCGCCGACCAGCACGTAGTTTTTCGGCTTTTCGTAAACCTTCGGGTTCAGCGACAGGCCTTCGTACCAGTACTCGACGTCTTCCGCGGTAAACGGCGCGCCGTCGGACCACTTGTGGCCCTTGCGCAGGAAGAAGGTCAGCTGGGTGTAATCGTCGTTCCACTCCCAGCCCTTGGCGACGTTCGGCACGATGGTTTGCAGGTCGTCGGAATAACGCACCAGGTTGACGTGGCGAACGGCCAGGAAGTCGGAAGTACCGGCCTCGGTCGCGTTCGACAGCATGTCGAAGGTACCGCCGTATTTACCGATACTTTCGTACGGTGCCACCACCAGCGGCTCTTCCGGGAGACGCTCCTCCAGCGGCGGCAACTCGGGATTACCGCGGATGCGCTCGTTCAGATCCGCGATCTCGGGATTGGCTTTAAACAACAGGTTACATTTCGCGAGTTTCTCGAACTCGGCCAGTTCGTACTGTTGCGGGTATTTACCAGCCGGAACCCCTTTCGGGTCGGCCACCGTGACTTCCGGGCAGGTCGCCGCCATTGCGTTGCTGGTAATTCCGAATTGCAGGGTCGCGAAAGCAATGCTGGCGCACGCGTAGAGCCCTAGTTTCATAGAGTTGATACATTTCATTACTGATGTCCTCAGGATGTATTCGGTTGTTGTCATACCACTACTTCTTGTTTTTCTCGTCTGCCGCACATCTTGGAGCGTGGTGCAGGCGACCAAAGGTATACCGAGAGCGGGCAAGTTGCAAGTCGTGCTGCCACTATTCGCAAGCTCAATAAAAAGGATACGCGCGGCAAAATACCTGGTTAGAAGCAGAAGCGCCGATAATGACGAGTTTGTGTAACAAATCTATGACGCCGGGAGGACTTTACCGGTCGCCCGTTACCGGTCGATAGAACCAGCCAAATACGTGATTCAGAGCAACTCTACCCAGTGCACTACCGGGACATCATTACCCTGCGCGAGGTGCAGCTGGCAGCCGATATTGGCGGTGGCGATGACTTCCGGCCGATCGACCGACAATGCCGTAATCTTGTTAGCGCGTAATTGCGTTGCCAGCGCCGGCTGTAGCATCGAGTAGGTTCCGGCCGACCCGCAACACAGATGCGCTTCCTCGACGCGACAGATTTCATAGCCGGCGCGTTCGAGCAATCTTTCGACACGGCCGTTGATTCCGAGACCGTGCTGCATGCTGCAGGGCGTATGCACGGCAACCCGCTGGTAGCGTGAATCTGCAGGCTTGATTTCTTGGGCCTCCGCTTCGATGACTTCGAGCAGATCACGACAGAGCGAGCTTACCGTTGCGGCCTTGTCGGCGTAGCCGGGATCATGCTGCAGCAGGCGCCCAAAATCCTTTACGCTGGTGCCGCAACCGGTCGCCGTTACCACGACGGCCTCGGCGCCCGCCTCGATATGCGGCCACCAGCTGTCGATCAGGCGCCTGATCTGATCCAGCGCGTAGTCCGGGGCCGACGTATGCATCGCGGCTGCACCGCAGCACATGCCCACCCCGGGCTCGATCACCTCGATCCCGAGCCTGTCGAGCAGGTTAACCGCGTAATTGTTGGTATTGGGCGCCAACGCAGGCTGCACGCAACCCGCTAGCATCAGCATCTTGCGTTGATGGCTGGCCTCGCTACGCGCTATCGGCACCTGTTTGGGCGGTACGGATTGCCTTAACTTGCCCGGCAGCAACGGCGCGAACGCCTGACCGGTGCGTACCGACAATTTGAACAACCACCCCGAGTTAATGAAGCGCACAATTACCCGGCGACGCGCGCGATCCCACCAGGGTCGCGGCAGATCCTGCTCGATACTTTCGCGTCCGATATCGAGCAGGTGGCTGTACTTGACCCCCGAGGGACAGGTGGTTTCACAGGCCCGGCAGGTAAGGCAACGATCGAGGTGTTTGAGCATTTCGGCATTGGCGGGCTCGCCCTCGAAGTACTGCTTCATCTGGTAAATACGACCGCGCGGGCCGTCCAGCTCGTCGCCGCGTAACTGGTAGGTCGGGCAGGTCGCGTTACAGAACCCGCAATGCACGCACTTGCGCAGTATCGACTCGACGGTTTCGGCGTGTCGGCCCTGCTTTATTTTCGTGGCGAGATTGGTTTGCACGACTCGCCTACAGTCCGGGATAAAGCTTGCCGGGATTGAAGATACCGGCGGGATCGAAGCTGGATTTGACGTTGCGCTGCAAGGTCAGCATCGCGGCCGCAAGCGGGTGGAATCGCGGCACATCCGGGGCATGCCGTTGAAACGCGCACAGGCTGCCGCCCGCGCCCGCGACCTGGTCACGCAGCGCGGCGACGTCGACTTCACCGCAGATCCAGCGCTGCGCCCCGCTCCACTCGATCAATTGCGACTTACCCGGCAACAGGTCGGGGGTCGTCGGTGGTAACGATATGCGGCTCAGCGGCTCGGCGGGATCGAAAAAATCGAGCTGCTGCTCTTTTAACGCCGACCAGTCCGATTCAATCCTGTCACCGCCCAGCTGAGTCATCGCCTGGTGCACGCCCTGCTCGCTGCCCGACAGTCGCAGCTGGCTGCGGCCGTCATGCCACAACGAGCCCGAAAGGGGATAGGGTTCCGAACCAAGCCGGTTAACCCAGCGAATATGTTCGTCCGCGCTCGCGTGCTCGTAGGCCAGCGTAATCTCGGTCTCGTACTGCGGCACGACCCGGATCGAAACTTCGAGGATAATCCCGAGGGTACCGAGAGCACCGACCATCAGTCTCGAAACGTCGAAACCCGCCACGTTCTTGATCACGCGCCCGCCGAACTGCAGCACCTGCCCGCGGCCGTCGAGCAGTTTCACGCCGAGCACAAAATCCCGGATACTGCCGGTATAGGCGCGCCGCGGACCCGCCAGGCCGGTCGCGACCATGCCGCCGATAGTCGCATCCGCGCCGAAACAGGGTGGCTCGAAGCCGAACATCTGGCGCTGCTCAGCCAGCAAGGCCTCCACCTGGGCCAGCATGCAACCCGCCCGCAGCGTGATTACGAGTTCCGCGGGATCGTAGTCGATGATCCCGCTATGCGCCGAAACGTCGATCGGCAAAGCCTCGATGGATTCACCGTAGAAGCGCTTGCTGCCGCCGCCGATAATTTCGATTTCAGCGCCGCTGGCGGCAACCGCGCTGACCTGCGCGCAGAGTTCGTCCTCGATACTGACGTCATCGAGTTCCGTAGTCATCA
>JAASSH010000240.1 GCA_021767985.1 Gammaproteobacteria bacterium
CCAAAAAATGGTGCCTCAGAAGTTTGCTCACCCGGGCGTGAACAACCAAATATAGCGTCTGAGGTATTGATATCAGAATCTTTCATATTTATCTAAATAACATGTTATCACGGAAAATATGAGCGTCCGAAAGTGGTCGAAGACTGCCTCCCATCAGGATTTCTTGAAGGTCTCTTTTGGAGAAAACTGATGATACTCGAAATCCAGATTTCAGCTGTAATTTACGACCAAACAAGACCATTTATATCGAGGATGGCTACTGATACATCCGGTTGCACAAACTCTTTACCAGACATCCATTAACTTTTCAGATAAACTTTTGCCAGCTTTCCGGCTCCTGCTTGAACTGTATATTTGAATAACAGCCTCTTAAATGAGTCGTCGCCTGATCGGCAGGCCTCGATCGAAAAAATAGAAAGGCGACAACGCAGCATTAATATTGTCTGGAGCGACGGGCGTCACAGCGTTTTCCATCATATCTGGTTGCGTGACAATTGTACTTGCTCGCAATGCGGTGACCGTAGCGGTGGCCACCGCTATCTGGAACTAGGCAGCATCGATCCGGAAATTACCCCTGACGAGGTGTCCGTCGACCCTTGCGGAGCGCTGCTAATCCGGTGGGCCGGGGATGGTCATTTAACCACTTACTTACCAGGCTGGTTACGCGCGAATTGTTATTCAAATGAGTCGCTGGCGGAGCGGCGCCAGCAGCCAGTTTTATGGGACTCGAAGCTTAACGACAAAATCCCGGAATGGGATTACGACCGGGTTGTCGTCGATGATTCGTTTCGTCTTCAGATGTTCCAGCATATCAACGACTACGGATTTGCAATTATTAACAGCGTTCCCACGCTGGAGGGCCAGATCGAACGACTGGCCGATATTTTCGGATTTGTTCGACAAACTCACTACGGACGCGTATTCGACCTGATAGCCACGCCAAAACAACGCATCCTGGCGCAAACAGCGCATGCCATTCGACCTCACAACGATGAGTTATTCCGTGATCCGATACCCGGCCTGTTTATGATGCATTGCCTGCGTGCCAGCGAATGCGGTGGAGGCGCGTCGATCCTGGTGGATGGATTCAATGCCGCTGAAAAGTTGCGATCCGAGAACCAGGAACAGTTCGAGCTGTTGTGCCGAATTCCAATCCCTCACCGCAGGTTCCTGGTGGACGAAGTGGACGATGTGGCGTTATCGGCCGGCTGGCCCGCCATTGAGCTTAACCGCCAGGGTGAGATCGAGGCAGTGCACATTAATGAGCGAACCATGGCGCCCCTCGATACCGCAGAAAACCTGATCGAGCCCGTTTATCAGGCACTGCGGAGAATGCTGGCGCTGGTCTATGATCCCCAAGCCTGTGTGACCTATCGATTAGAAGCGGGACAAGCCGCGGTGATGGACAATCATCGGGTGTTACATGCCCGCACTGCGTTTAACGGAAACCGGCATATAAGGCAGTGCCATGTGGATCGAGACGAATTTTTCAGCCGGTTGCGCGCACTGCGCCGGCGGCAGGGAGCTGCAGTTTAGTTTCGGAAAATATCACCAGAACGGGAAGCGCATTTGAAGAAGACGCGGGCGTCTGTTCTTTTTTCCAATTGTGGAACTTCGATCGCGGATTTGTAGCTTTCCCGTGCAGACTTGCGCGGACTTTGTACTAGTAATATAGTCACCCTTCCTCAACGGGGTGCTCGAATGAGCTGAGAGTCGCCGCCAGGGCGCAACCCGATGAACCTGATCCAGTTAATACTGGCGTAGGGATGTGAGCGATTCGAATCCGTTCCCCATCTCTCCGTTTTAGATTCAGATAAATGGAGACACTATGTTGTCGTTACGTACTTGCCTGGTGGCGTTATTGGCCCTGTGGCTCTCATTCGGCGCGTCGGCTGCCGAGCCCAGGCTGACGGTTTATACCTATGACTCGTTTACCAGCGACTGGGGTCCTGGTCCCCAGGTAAAGAAAGCCTTCGAGGTACAGTGCAATTGCCAGCTGGACCTGGTGGGCCTCGAAGACGGCGTATCGATGCTCAATCGCATCAAGCTGGAGGGCGGAAATACCCGCGCCGACCTGGTGCTCGGCATCGATACCAACCTGACCGCCGAGGCGCGCGCCACCGGGTTATTCGAACCGCACGGCATGACGCTGAAATCCTCCTCGCTGCCGAAACCCTGGTCCGACAATACTTTTCTGCCCTACGACTATGGCTACTTCGCCTTTGTCTACAACCGGGAACGGTTGCAGGATCCGCCCACCAGCCTGCGTCAGCTGGTTGAAGACGACAACGGCCCGACCATCCTGGTGCAGGATCCCCGCACCTCGACCCCGGGCCTCGGCCTGCTGCTGTGGGTCAAAAAGGTCTACGGCGACGAGGCCGATGCGGCCTGGGAGCGGTTGTCGAAACGCATCGTTACGGTCAGCAAGGGCTGGAGCGAAGCCTACGGTCTGTTCCTCAAGAACGAGGCCGACATGGTTCTGAGCTATACCACCTCGCCCGCATATCACATGATCGCAGAACAGGATCATCGTTTCGCTGCGGCCGGTTTCAGCGAGGGACACTACCAGCAAATCGAAGTCGCGGGCATGCTGCGCAGCAGCCAGCAGAAACAGCTGGCGCGTGATTTTCTCGAGTTCATGCTGAGCGAACGCTTCCAGAGCATCATCCCGACCACCAACTGGATGTATCCGGCCGCGCTGGCGCGGTCCAGTCTGCCGCCGGAGTTCGCGCAACTCGTCGATCCGTCCCCGGCACTGCTGTTCGATGAAGAACTGGTGGCGAAACATCGTAAAACCTGGGTCGATGAATGGCTGGAGGTAATGTCGCGCTAAGCGGCATCGCGGCATGAATCCGCGCGCAATTCCGGCAGGGCTGGTACTTTGTCTGTTAGCCGTGCTCGTTCTGATGCCGCTGGCGGGACTAGTTAACCTGGGCACGTTGCCGGGTTACGAGTCCGGCGACCTGCGGTTCTGGCACAGTGCCTATATTCGACGCGTACTGTTCTTCAGCCTGTGGCAGGCTATCTTGTCGACGCTTTTCAGTGTCGTTCCGGCCATCCTGGTCGCGCGCGCGTTAGCGCTGCAACCCGCTTTTCCGCTGCGCGGAGTATTGCTGCGGCTGTTTGCGCTGCCGCTGGTGGTACCGGCGGTGGTCGCGGTCATGGGCGTGGTCTCGGTCTACGGCAGCGATGGCTGGCTACCGCTCGGCAGAACCCTGTACGGGCTTGCGGGCATTTTACTGGCCCACGTGTTTTTCAACCTGCCGCTCGCGGTCAGGCTGCTGTTGCCACTGTGGCAGTCGATTCCCCGCCGCCACTGGCATCTCGCCGAACAGCTCGATATGAATGCGTGGCAGCGCTGGCGTTTTCTCGAGTGGCCGGCGCTGCGCGAGGGATTGCCGGGAGTCGTGCTGCTGGTATTCATGTTATGCCTGACCAGCTTCGCAGTGGTGCTGACGCTGGGCGGCGGACCGAAGAGTACAACCCTCGAAGTAGCCATCTACCAGTCGCTGCGTTTCGATTTCGAGCCGACGCGAGCGGTGGTGCTGGCACTGCTGCAACTCTGCCTGTGTCTGCTGGTGGCCGGATTGACGCTGAAACTGCAGCGGTTGCCGGAAGTTGAAATCACCATCGACGAAGCCTCAACCGCCGTCAAGCCGGTTTACCGGCCGCTGCAACTGCTGCTTATCGCGCTGGCCGCAATTTATGTCGCGATGCCCCTGGTGTCGATGCTGCTCGACGCGCTGGCCGGACCGCTGGCGCGAGTGATTTCCAATGTTGCGCTGTGGCGCTCGATCGCCAACACCCTGTTCATCGGGCTGTCGGCGGCGTTGGCCTCGGTCGTTTCAGGCTGGTTGCTGTTGCGCTATAGCGCCAGCCTGGCGCTGGCCGGGCAAGCGGGTCGAGCGCGACTGGTGGAGCTGAGCGCTTCGATCGTTTACGTGGTGCCGCCGCTGGTCATTGGCACCGGATTGTTCGTGCTGCTGTCACCGCACGTTGACGTGTTTAGCTGGGTTTACCCGATCGTGATCGCGGTCAACGCATTGATGGGACTGCCCTTTGTCATCCGTAGCCTGGGACCGGCACTGCGCCAGAATCACGCTCGCTACGACCGACTGTGCCGAAGCCTCGCGCTCAGCGGCTGGAGTCGCCTGCGTTATGTCGAGTGGCCGCTGCTGCGACGCCCACTGGGGTTAGCGATGGCGCTGGTTGCGGCGCTGGCGATGGGAGACCTGGGGGTTATCGCGCTGTTCGGTACCCCGAATACGGCGACGCTCACGCTGCTGATTTACCAGCAACTCGGGGCCTACCTGATTGCCGATGCGACGGTAACGGCGCTACTGCTGTTACTGCTGTGCCTGACGGTTTTCTGGCTCCCGCTGCCGTCCAGCAGTATCTGGCCGGCAGCGGGAGTCAGAAACCCCGCGATCAAATTCAGCAAGGTCGATTTTCCAGATCCGCTGGGACCGATCAGGCTCAGCACTTCGCCGGCGGCGACATCCAGGTCGAATACCATATCAGGCCGCGCGTTATCGGCGTAGCCAAACTCGAGGCGGCGAATTTCAAGCATCGGTCCGGCCTCCGATCCCGCGCTCGAGCAGCCAGAAAACCGTCAGGCACAGCAGTAACAGCAGTAGCGCCGTTACCGTCGCATCGGCAATCA
>JAASSH010000241.1 GCA_021767985.1 Gammaproteobacteria bacterium
AAAGCTGACCGCCGCCAGTCGACCGGTGTCGATAGTGTTTCAACAGCACAACCTGTTTCCGCACCTTGACCTGTATACCAACGTTGCGCTCGGCATCGATCCGTCGCTGCGGCTGACTCCGGCGCAGGCTGCCAGCGTGAACGAGGCCTTGACCAGGCTTGATCTGGCCGGCCTGCAGTCGCGCAAACCCGGCGCGCTGTCGGGTGGTCAGCGCCAGCGCGTGGCACTGGCACGCGCGCTGGTGCGGCGACGCAAGATTTTACTGCTCGATGAAGCGTTTGCCGCGCTTGGCCCGGCGCAGCGAGCGGAAATGATCGGGCTGGTCAAGGAGCTGGTTCGGGAAAACGGGATGGCGGCCCTGTTGGTCAGTCATCAGTCACGCGATGCGTTGATCGCCTCGGCGCGCACCGCTTTCGTCAACGACGGCCGAATCGCCGCACTGGAACCAACGGACCGGCTGCTTGAGCAATCAGACCTGCCGGAAGTGCGCGAATACCTGGGATCCACGTGATGCTGCCGCAGCTTGAAGCACTGTTTGCACGAATTCCGTTGCTCGAGAAGGAAACGCCGGCAGATTTTACGATTACGCCGTTACCGGGGTACACCAACCGGAACTTCAGGCTACATAATCGGCAACAAGACTGGGTGTTACGAATTCCGCAACCAGAGACCGACCGTTTCATCGACCGGGAGGCCGAGGCTCTCAACCAGACGCTGGCCAGTGATCTCGGAATTGCGCCGCAACCGTCGTGGCGCGACGCCTCGGGCCTGACGCTGACGCCAACGCTGGCTTCGAGCCGTAGTCTCACGTCGGCCGATTTTAGCGACGAGACGACACTGCGCTCGATCGTTGCGACGCTAAGGGAACTCCACTGCAGCGGTGTTCGCTTCGAGGGTCGGGTAGATCTGGCATCGCTGTTGTCGCGTTACTACTCGATGCTCAGCCAGCCGTTACAGCACGAGTATCGGCATCGGATACGGGCCGCGCGGGAACTGATTCCGCTGCTGCAGGATCGAGATCGTGACTACGTGCCCTCGCATAACGACCTGGTGCTGGAAAACCTGCTGCTGGGGCAGGATGGTCTCTGGTTGATCGACTGGGAGTTTTCCGCGATGGCTTCGCCCTACTGGGATCTCGCCACGCTTTGCAATAGCGCCGGTCTGGATTACCGGCAAAGCGTGCAATTACTGAGTATCTATTGTGCCGACGGCGCGCAAATGGAAGAATCGCTTCTTTTTGACTACCGTAACCTGTTGCAGCTGCTCGGCGATTGCTGGATGGCGGCGCTGGTTAACGCGTAACAATAACGATGCTAACTCATTCGGCCAGCCTCTACCTGGCCTCGGTACTGATCTGGGGCTCCACCTGGTACGCGATCAAGTTCCAGCTCGGCGTGGTCGCCGCCGAGGTATCGCTGGTGTATCGATTTGCGCTGGCCGCGATCATCCTCCTGTTATTCTGCCTGCTGACCGGGCGCAGCCTTAAATATTCGGTACGACAACATGGATTCATTGCGCTGCAGGGTTTGTTTCTGTTCTCCAGCAATTACCTGGTGTTTTACTGGGCGACCGAACTGCTGACTTCAGGCATCGTGGCGCTGATGTTTTCGACGGTTATCCTGATGAACATCGTCAATGGGGCCATATTCATGCGCCTTAAGGTGAGTCGGCGGGTTATTGTTGGCGCCTGCTTCGGTATTGCCGGCATTGCGGCGATCTTCTGGTCGGAGGTCAGCGGGGTAGAAAACAGCGCCGCTACCTGGCGCGGATTGTGGATGTGCGTCATCGCGACTTACTTTGCCTCGATCGGGAATATTATTTCCGCTCGTAACCAGCAAAACCAGATCCCGGTGGTGCAAACCAACGCCTGGGGCATGGCCTACGGTGCGTTGATCATGGCGCTCTATGCGCTCTTTAGCCAGGTGCCCTTTAACTACGATTCCGCTTTCGACTACAGCGTCTCGCTGATTTACCTGTCGGTATTCGGCTCGATCCTCGCTTTCGGCTCTTATCTGACGCTGGTCGGACGCATCGGCGCCGACAAGGCGGCGTATGCCGCCGTATTGTTTCCGGTTATCGCGCTTGGCATTTCGACGCTGTTCGAGGATTACGAATGGACGCTGCGCGCCGTGTTTGGCTTCGCGCTGGTGCTGCTCGGTAACTATATCGTCCTGACCAGGTCCAAACCCGGCGCTGCGTTTCGAGACCCCGGGTCACAGCGCTAAGCGGAAAAACGCGGGTCTCGAGAGATTGGGGCGGTTAACCGCGTGACAGCGGGTCGCCGAGCAGGTTGGAAACATTCGGCACCTGTTCCAGCGCCCAGCTCAGTTGATCACGGGTTGCGGAACTGAGGCTGGCCGGCGCAACCCGATTCGACAACGGGATGCCCGCTTCCAGATCGAGCAACTGCTGCTCGAGGATGGTGTTGAAGATGATGCGATGCGCCGCGTTCAGGTTCTTGAACGTCTTCTTCATCTTGCCGACTTTTCTTCTGACCTCGGTGAGTCGTTGCGGCGTCGATTGCGCGCGAATGCCGTGCTTGATTGCCAGCGTGCGCGCGGTCGAAAACAGCGGCATGATCCCGCCCATCTTCAGGTCCATGCGGCCATTGTCGAGCTTGAAACGACCGAACAGACCCAGCGGCGGCGAGTTTTTGCACGCGTTAATCGACATCAGCTTGACGAACAGCTTGGATTCACCGCCAATTTTGAACGCATGATCGAGCACCTGGTTGGCGATTTTCATATCGCCATGTACGCCGACGGCATCGAAAAAGATATCGCAGTTCAGAATATCTTCCGGTGACTGGCGCTTGATCCAGGTCTTCACCAGTTTCTTCCAGCCCTTGACCGACAGGCGCCATTCCGGGTTACTTGCCATGACCTTGCCCTTGCAGTAGGGCACGCCGGCGGCATCGAGCATGTCGGAAACCCTGCGCCCGAGCTCGGCGAACCATTCGTCCTCGGGTCCGCCAGGCTCACCCTCGGCAAACACGATGGCGTTGTCCTGATCCATTGCCAGCAGGCTTTCGCCGCGGCCGCCGGAGCCGAGTACCAGCATCGCGTAGGGGCAGGGCGGCGGGCCGGGCATTTCCCGTTCGGCCAGCTTGCAGGCCTGCCGTGTCAGCGCACAGAGTTCGCGTGAAATCACCGCGGCCACGTCGCGCGCGTCGACCTCTTCGGCCACCAGGCTCTTTGCCACCAGCACGATGTTGCCCCATACCGCCGCCATCTGGCCGGCGCTGTCGGCTGCGTCGATGTCATCCCCCAGCAGCACCGCATCGTCGGCGCGCTGCCGCAACAGGTCGCGCGCCGACAGGGCGCCCACGATGTTGCCATGGCTGTCGTGCACCCCGAGGTGGCGAATGTGCATGCGCCGCATGCGCGCGATAGCGCGATAAACAAAAGCATCGGCGGACAGGCTTTCCAGCGGGAACACGGCCACCTGCTTTACCGGCTGATCAAACGCGACGTCGCCCTCGCGCCGAAACTGTCGCAGCAGGTCGCGTTCGGTGATGATACCGGTGGGCCCTTCCGCCTCTATCGGATTGACGTAAAGCGAACTGACTTCGTGATCGATCATCTGCGCCATGGCGTCGCGCAGGCTGACGTCGGCGTCGACCATTAGCGGAGGGCTGTTCATCAGGTCGCGCAGGCGATGCCGGTACGGAAAGCTGTCGATACGGTCGAGTACGGCGCGCGTCTTGCGCGTCTCGTGCACGTCGAGCCAGCCGATTCTCGCTTCGCGCAGGGTCGATTCGCTAAACCGCTCGCAGGCGCGTTCGAGCTCCGCCAGGGTGCGAATTCCGTTCTCGCGCAGGCGCGGAATCAAGGCTACGAAAATCGCCGCGGTAGCGATCGCGTCGCCCAGCGCGCTGTGCCGATCGTGAATATCGACTTTAGCCCAGCTGGCAATGGTATCGAGGGAAAAATCTGGCAGGTTGGGCGCCAGCAGGTTGACCAGGAAGCGTACGTCGAGGCAGCGTGGCTGGGTCCATTTCAGCCCGGCCAGTTCGCGCTCGCGTTTCAGCATTGCCAGGTCGAAACCGCTGGCATAACCGACCAGCACCGAATCCTGGCGCCAGTCGTCGAAATCTGCGACTACTTTATGGAAGGTCCGGGCGTCGGCGACGTCGGCGTCGCTAATGCCATGAATCGCCTGGCTTTCCGCCGGAATCGGAACGCCGGGATTGATGAGTTCCTGGAAGCTGCTGTTCTCGTCGACCTTGCCATGCACGATACGCACCGCACCGAGCTGAATCATGCGCGCCTTGTTGGTATCGAGCCCGGTGGTCTCGCTGTCGAACGCGATTGCATCCAGCGACAGCAGTGGAATCGATGCCGGATTGTGCTGCACCGCCATCGCTTAACGCCCCCCGGAGACGTCGATAAAACTGCCGGTGGTGTAACCCGAGGCGTCGGATAGCAACCACAGAATAGCCTCGGCAACCTCGGCCGGGTAGCCACCGCGCTGCATCGGCACGTTCGACTTGAGGCGGTCGACGCGACCGGCCTCACCGCCGGCGGCGTGGATGTCGGTATAAATCAGTCCTGGTTTGACAGCATTGACGCGTATCCCCTGGTCACCGACTTCCTTTGCGAGCCCGATGGTCATCGCATCCACCGCGCCCTTGGCCGCGGCATAGTCGACAT
>JAASSH010000242.1 GCA_021767985.1 Gammaproteobacteria bacterium
CCGGTGATCATGGCGCCGCGGGCACAACCCGAGTTTAGCCGCGACATCAGGCTGCTACCGACCGCGGCGGCACTGGTTCACCCGGCCCTGCTGCTCTCGGCAACTGGCGATAAATCGATTGCGCGCTGGTTGACTCTGCCCCCACTAACCATCGTCAACCCGATTCAGCAGATCAAGCCGGGTGCCACCCTGTTGCTTGCCAGTGATGCCGACGACGACGAAACCGCTTACGTGGGGATGGCTTCTCAGCGCTATGGTCGCGGCAAGGTGATAGCGTTCCCGGTACAGAATTCCTGGTTGTGGCAAATGCACCAGGATATCGAACTCGAAGACCAGACGCACGAGCTGCTGTGGCGGCAACTTTTGCGTTGGCTGGCGCAAGGGGTGCCTGAACGACTGGATTTGACGCTTTCGAGCCACGGCATTCACAGCGGCGGCAGCATCAGCCTGCGCAGCGAAATATTGCAGTCCGACTATACCGCCGATAATGCGGCGCAGCCGCGTGCGGTGGTGACCACGCCTACCGGGCTCGAACAGGTGATCGACCTGGCCCGGGATACATCGTTGCAGGGTGTCTACGTGGCTGAACTGACAGTCACCGAGCCGGGGAACTACCAGGTCAGGGTCGAGCTCGACCAGCAGGGCGCGACGGTCAGCAGCGCCGAATCGCAGTTCCGGGTGACCCCCGAAGGCAATGAATACTATCGCTCCGAAATGAATCCGGCGCTGCTGGGCCAGATTGCGGATTTTACCGGTGGCGAGTTCCTGCCGGCCGGCGAAACCGGGGGGCTGGCGCAAGCCCTGGGCCGTCAGCAGCGAGGCGCCCGGTCGCTGACGCGTCACGAACTGTGGGATATGCCGGCGATATTCCTGTTACTGGTATTGTTCCTGTGCGCGGAGTGGGGCTACCGGCGCTGGCAGAACCTGGTATGAAAGCCGTAATCGCCTTCTGCCTGCTGTTGCTCGCCTCGCAAAATGCCCTGGCGCTGCAGCATCACCTGCTGATCGTCAGCGGTATCGGCGGCACCGAGGCCTACCGCCAGCAGTTCGCCAGCCAGGCAGAAACGCTGATGCAGGCAGCGCTCGACGCCGGGATCGCCAGGGGCAATATTCTCATGCTTGGCGCGGAAAACGGCGGCGCGAACTATCGGCCGGCCGACAAGCAATCCTTGCTGCAGGCGATTCGCGAGATCGATACCAGGGCCGCCATCGAGGACCGCGTTTTCGTGATCCTGATCGGTCACGGTAACGCGCGCGGCGACAGCGCGCTGTTCAACCTGCCGGGGCCCGATATTTCCGCCGACGAACTCGGTGCCGCGCTCGACCAGCTCGGGGAACGACAACTGGTGGTCGTCAATACCGCATCGGCCAGCGGCCCGTTCATCAAACGGCTGGCGGCAACCAACCGTATCGTAATAACGGCTACCGCAAGCGGCCAGGAATTTCACGCGCCGCAGTTTGCCGGATTTTTCGTTTCCGCTTTCGCCACGTCGGGGGCGGACCGCGACAAGGATGAACGCATATCGATGCTGGAGGCTTTCGACTTTGCCCGTCGCGAAGTCCAGCGCAGCTACGATAGCGACAAGCGCCTGTTGATCGAACATGCCTTACTGGATGACAACGGCGACGGCGAAGGCAGCCTCGAGCCGGGGGAATTCGAAGTCGACGGGATGCTGGCGAACCGGGTCTACCTGCAGCAGCCGCGTTCGGCGGCGACCGGTGCCTCGAACGAACTGGTTGCGATGCTACAGCGCAAACAGGAACTGGAACAGTCGATCCGCGACCTGAAACGGCAACGCGAAAACATGGAGCGCGACAGCTATTACGATCGGCTCGAAAGCCTGCTGATCGATCTCGCGCTGCTCAGCCGTCGAATCAGGGCAGGAGACAGTTAAATGAAATACATTGCATTGTTGCTGTTACTGGCCTGCACGCTGCCGTCCCCGGCGGCAACCGACGCACAGCTCGAACGGCTCGAAGCTTTGCGCCTGGCCGGAGATTACCAGGCCGCGCTCGAGCAGGGACGCGGCGATCTCGAGCTCGAGCCCGACGATAGCCGTTTACTGATCTTGCTGGGCGAACTGGAGCTCGCGACCGGCAAGCTGGATGCCGCCGCAACCCACTTTCAGCGCGTGATCGAATTATCCGGGCAGGATACGTTGCTGGCTCGCTCGAAGCTCGCCGAGGTCCAGCTGCAGCGCGGGGAACGGCAGGCGGCCGCGGACCTGTGGCGGCAAATCCGCGAGACTTATGAAACCGGGTCTGCCCTGAGCACGCGGGATCTGCACGCGGTCGCCGAGGCGACCCGGCATCTCGGCAAATCCGACCCGCAATTGTTCAAGCAGGCGGTCCGAATTTTCGACGAGGTGCTGCGCCGCGATCCCGCCAACCTGGACGCCGGCATCGCACTCGGCGAACTGCTGCTGGAAAAATACAACAACCAGGAGGCGCTGCAGGTATTCCAGGAAGTCCTGTCGCGTGACGATCGTCATCCGCGCGCCCTGCTGGGCCTGGCGCGCAGCCAGCATTTCGATTACTCCTCGGAGGCAGTGACCAGCACTCTCAAGGCACTGTCTTTCAACCCCAACCTGGTGCCGGCGCGCGTGCTGCTGGCGCGCCTGCTTATCGAGCTCGAGCAATTCGACGACGCGCGGCGCGAGGCCGAACTCGCGCTGCAGGTGAATCCGCGCTCGCTCGAAGCTCTCGCTACCCTGGCGGTTATCCATCAGCTCGAACACGACCCGGCAGGGTTCGAAGAAATCGAGACCCGGGTGCTGGAATTGAACCCTGGTTACGCCGGCCTCTACACGCTGCTGGCCGAGATGTCGGCACAAAACCGGCTTTACCGCGAAGCGGCAGATTTCGCGCGCCGGGCGGTAGAGCTGGATCCCGAGTCGTGGCAGGGCTACGGCCTGCTCGGGATGAACCAGCTGCGACTCGGGCAGATGCAGGCTGGCCGCGACAACCTCGAACGCTCGTTCAGCGGCGACCCTTACAACGTATGGATCAAGAATACGCTGCAGCTGGCGGATAGTTTCAGCGACTACGTGGAGCTCGACCAGGGGAGTTTCCGCGTGGTGCTGCATGGCGACGAGAACGCGCTGCTCGAGGAATACATCCACGACCTGGCGCAGCAGGCTTACCGGTCTTTTTCGGCCCGCTACAACCACCGGCCGCAGTTACCGATTCGTATCGAGCTGTATCCCGACCATGCCGACTTCTCGGTGCGCTCGGTCGGGCTGGCCGGCGTTGGCCTGCTGGGGGTTGCCTTCGGCCCGGTGGTCGCGATGGACTCGCCGGCCGCGCGTGAACGCGGAACCTTTAACTGGGGTTCGACCCTGTGGCACGAACTGGCGCATGTGTTCCACCTGTCGATGACCGACAACCGCGTCCCGCGCTGGTTTTCCGAGGGCCTCGCGGTTTACGAAGAGCGCATCGCGCGCCCGGGATGGGGCGGCGATGTGGATCCGGGATTCCTGCAGGCCTATCTCGAGGGGCGCCTGCTGCCGCTCAGCCAGCTCAACAACGGTTTTGTCCGCCCCAGCTACCCGGAACAAATCATTCATTCCTATTTCCAGGCCTCGCTGGTGTTTGAATTCATCGAGACGCGCTGGGGCTTCGATACCATTCGAAAGGTTTTATCGGCTTTTCGCGACAGCAGGATGCCCCATACCGTGTTGCTCGACGAGCTGCAACTCGACAGCGAAACGCTGGACGCGGCCTTCGACGCTTTTCTCGAGGATAAGTACTCGATCGCGCTGCAGGCGCTAAGCCCGGGTGCCGGTACCGATTCGAGCCGGCTTTCTCCGGACACCGCGTTGCCGGACAAGTATTTCGACCAGTACGGGCTCGGAACCCAATTGCTCGAGCAGGGCGATCTCGAGCTGGCGGAACTGTTTCTCACGCGGGCGCAGCAGCTATTCCCCGAATACGCCGGCGGCGACAGCAGCTACTGGCTGTTGGCACAACTTTACCTGAAGCAGGAGCGGGCCGCAGCGGCGCAACAGCAGCTCGAAAGCATGATCGCGATCAACGCCGAGCACTACGAGGCACATCTGCAGCTGGCCAGGCTGCGCGCCGGGCGCGGCGATCCCGAGGGAGCGGCGGCGGCCCTGGAAGCGGCGTTGTTCATTTATCCCTACGATCTCGAAGTGCATCGCGACCTGGCACGCCACCTGAGCCATCTCGAGCGCTGGGACGAGGCCGCACGCGAGCGCCGCGCGGTGCTGGCGCTGGATCCGGTCGACCGCGCCGAGGCGTATTACCAGCTGGCGCATACTTATGAGCGCGCCGGAAATCGATCTTCGGCACGCGAGCAGATACTATATGCGCTGGAGATCGCGCCCAATTACTTCCAGGCGCAGGAGCTGCTGCTGTCGTTGCGGGAGGCGGCGGACGCAGGCGAAGCGACACAGTAGACCCGCGTCGGCACCGCGCTAATCGCAGGCCGACCCGGCTCGGTAACAACCTTGAGGAGAGAACTCACCGGTGGATACAAAGACAGAACAGGCAGAATCCCTGCAGGGCGCGGACGACATCCGTCTGGCCGAGGACCTGGTGCAGCGCTACCAGCGTGCCCGCAGCGAGCTGGGCAAACTGATCGTCGGTCAGGACAGCGTGGTCGAGCAGGTATTGCTGACCATCCTGGC
>JAASSH010000022.1 GCA_021767985.1 Gammaproteobacteria bacterium
CCCCGCGCTCAGAAACGAGCGCAGTTTTACGCTGGAGCAGCAGTAGCGGCTGTTATCCCGGGGTTCCTTCGAGGGGGTCACGGTTCCTTCGAGGGGGTCAGAGCAAAAACTTCTTTGATAGCATGGTAGCCGGGGACGGTTGCCCGAAGTTTTTGGTCTGACCCCGAGTGTCTAACCGCTGCGATGGCTGGGGTCAGATGGCTGGGGTCAGACCAAAAATTCCCTGATCTTTCATCGAGTTGGCCCGATAGTGCCGGAATTTTTGCTCTGACCCCCTCGAAGCGACCTGAAACCTGTCAAACCAAGGGAATACAGAGAAACCCCGGAAAAGCTGTGGTTGCGCGGGGATGGGTCGGTTGTGGTATAACCTGTCTCCCGTTGTCTATTAATCCGACAGGAGCGCATGGAAAAGCTGGAGCTCGACGATTTCGACCAGGCACTGCCCGACCACAAAAACCTGGCGGTTTTGATGGAAAAGCAGCCGTCGTCGCACCCGTGGGCGGACTTCAAGTACGAAGCGCTCGGGGTCGTGGTGCGAGACGGTGACGAGGAAAAATCGGTTAGCCAGGTCTACCACAACGGCGAGGTAGAGCAATTTCTGGTTACCGGGATGAGCCTGCAGCTTTTTCCGGACGAGTGTGAAAGCTATTACCATAACCTGATGTCGCCCGAGCCGGGCTGTTTCATCGTCGCCAGCCAGCCCGAAGAATCCAGTGAAATGCCCGTGCCTTACCTGGTCTCGCTGAGCTTCGACGAAGTGCATGCCTATCTCGAGGGTGACGAGCAGATCTACTCGGTTCCAATTCCGCCGGAACTCTATCAATGGGCCGAAGCCTATGTGCTGACCCACTATGTCGCGATCAAAAAGACCAAGCGCAAGCTCAAGAACTGGCGCGAGACGGAGCGACCCGCAACAGACCCGGCGGACCGAAAGTCATGACCCGGGAGATCAAGGAATCCGCGTTATCGCGCTGGTCGCGCCGCAAGCTCGAAGCCGAAAAGGGGATTCAGCCCGCCGACCTGAACCCGCCTGCCGAGATCGAGGCAGAGTCGTCCGCGCCTGCCGCGGAAAGTGAAAGTAAGCCGGTGCTAACCGATGCCGACATGCCCGATATCGAAACGCTCGATGCGGACTCGGATTTCAGCGGCTTCATGTCGGAGGGCGTCAGCGACGAACTGCGTAACCTGGCGTTGCGTAAGCTGTTCAGGGCACCAGTTTTCAATATTCGCGACGGCCTCGACGAGTACGACGAGGATTACACCAGCTTCGAGAAACTGGGCGATATCGTCACCAGCGACATGAAGCACCGGATCGAAATGGAGGAGCAGAAACTGCGCGAAAAACTGGCGGCCGAGAGTGAAGCGGCGGAACAGGAGACGGATGTGCTGGAAGAGATCGACGACGAGATGGATGCGATCGAAGACGAAGAAGAGAGCGAACAGGCGCCGCTTAAGGTTGCCGCGGCCGATCCCGAGGCCGGTTCCGGCAAGGCGGTAGACGATGAGCAATAGTGACGCACGGCAACGTGCGCTCGAAGTGCTGACCGCTTTCGAGCTGGAGCCCACCAGCCTGGTTACCTATCGCTCGACAGGAAAGATAATCGCTCTCGGTGATGACGGGCTGCTGGATAAATGCAATGACTTGCCGGACACTCTCGATATCACCCGGGTTTCGCCCGACGGCGGCGAGGTCCGGGTTGACGGCTACCTCGGCGCCTATACGGTTAGCGTTACCGACCCGCAGGGCAAGGTTGCCGTGAATCGCGCGGACGCGGTGCTGGATCTTAATCAAACACCGGCGCTGACGCGCGAAATGTTGCCGCCGGGATACTTCCATGCACCACCCGCGGAATGGGAGCGACTGGCGCTGGCCGATGAGCTCGTAAACCTTACGGGCGAATTCGAGAAACCCAAATATTTCGACTACGATCCGTCGATTTGCGCGCATGGCGTCAACGGCAAAACCGTCTGTAGCAAATGTATCGACGCCTGCCCGGCCGGGGCGATTGCGAGCCTCGGTGAGTGTATCGAAGTCAATCCCAACCTGTGCCAGGGCGGCGGTACCTGCACCACGGTATGCCCGTCGGGCGCAATTCGTTATCTCTACCCGAACCTGCGAGATAGCGGAAAACGGTTGCGTGACACGCTCGACGCCTATCGCGAACAGGGCGGCAATCGGCCCATCGTCGTGTTTCACGGCGAAAACGTTTCACCGGATCACTATCTGCAAGCCTACGACAATGTATTACCGATCCCGGTCGAGGAGCTCGGTAGCGTGGGCATGGATTTATGCCTGTCGGCGCTCGCCTATGGCGCAATGCAGGTGGTATTGCTGGCCGACGAGGAAGTGCCCCGGAGTTCGCTGCTGAATTTGCAACAGCAGCTCGACTGGCTGCACGCCATTTTATCCGAGCTGGGCCTCGGCTCGGCCTATATCGCGATTTGCCAGAGCGATGCGGCGCTGCCCGAGGTCGACGACGACAGGATCGTGCGTGCCGCGATTTACGATATGCCGCCGCTGAAGCGTAACGCGGTATTCCAGTCGCTGGATCACCTCGTCGCCGAACTGCATCCCGCGGCAGAACTGGCGAGGCTGCCCGATTCAGCGCCCTTCGGCGAGGTCGCTATCGATGCGCAAAAATGCACGCTGTGCATGGCCTGCGTCGGCGCCTGTCCGGGGCGTGCGCTGCAGGATGGTTCGAATCGCGAGGTGCCCGAGGTATTTTTTATCGAGAGTAACTGCCTGCAGTGCGGCGCCTGTGTGCAGACCTGTCCTGAAGACGCCGTGTCGCTCGCGCCGCGCATGCTGTTCGACCGGGAACAGCGTAACCGCGCTCGCGCGCTCAATCGCGATACCCCGTTTGCCTGTATTTCCTGCGGCAAGCCGTTTGCACCGACTTCGGTGATCCACAAAATGCAGGACAAGCTGAAAGATCATTACATGTTCGGCAACCAGCGAGCGCTCGATCGACTGAAGATGTGCGACGATTGCCGGGTCGCCGATATCGTGCAGGATCCGGACGCCATGGGCGGACAGTTCGATCCGACGAAAGGCTTTCGCCAGTAGATTTAACCCTGAAGTGAGAACCAGATGCCAGCCGCAGACGACGAGATGATGGAAAACGAACAGCGTTACCGGGCTTCGGCCTACAGCCTGCTGGCGGCTTTACTGCGAGCGGCACCCGATCAGGCACTGCTGGATCACCTGGTTAAACTGTCACCGTCCGGTGATGCCGAGCCGGATGCGCTGAGCGAGGCCATGGCGAAACTCGCGGCGGCGGCCGAAGAATTTGATCCGGATCAACTGGAAGACGAATACAACAACCTTTTTATCGGCATCGGCAAGGGTGAAGTGGTACCTTATGGATCCTGGTATTTGACGGGCTATCTGATGGAAAAGCCGTTGAGCGACCTGCGCGAAGACTTAAAGACGCTGGGTTTCGAGCGAAACGATGACGTACGTGAGCCAGAGGACCACGCAGCCGCGATTTTTGAAGTTTTTTCTGTTATGATCAACGACGCTTCCGGCCTTACCGAACAGCAGCGTTTCTTCGAAAAACACATGAAACCATGGCTGGGACGTTTTTTCGCGGATCTGGGCAACGCCCGATCAGCCGATTTTTACAAACCCGTCGCGCGGTTTGGCGCGGCTTTTATCGATCTGGAGCAAGCCTACCTTTCGATGCGCAGTTAACAATTCATACAACCGATCTCTATTACCCTGTGGAGGAGAAACACGTGAAAAACAAGAGCCAACCCAAGGATCAGGAACGCAGAGAATTTATAAAAAAGTCCACCCTCGTGGGAGCAGGCGTGGCAGCCACGACCATGGCCAGCACCAGCGCCATTGCCGAAGTCAGCGGTGAAACCGCTGAAAAACCAGTTCAGAAGGGTTACCAGCTAACCCAGCACGTCCTCGATTATTACAAGTCGGCCGACATTTAACCTGGGGGGGTAAATCATGAAGAAACTAACCAAGACATCCAGTACGGTCGGTAAGGATACTGCCGTCAAGCCGGGCAAGGCCCTGCCGGACGCGATTTCACGCCGTACTTTTTTAAGAAACTCGAGCCTGATGGCCGGGGGCGCGGCACTCGCAACCGGGGTATCTCCGGTCATGATGAAGAAGGCCGAAGCTGCCGTTTCAGCGACTCCCGGTGGCAAGATCGAGGAAGTCAAGACGATCTGTACCCACTGTTCGGTCGGTTGCGGCATTATCGCGGAGGTTCAAAACGGCGTCTGGACAGGGCAGGAGCCAGCCTTCGATCATCCGTTCAACAAGGGGGCGCACTGCTCCAAGGGCGCCGCGATCCGCGAACACGGGCACGGCGAACGCCGCCTGAAGTATCCCACCAAGCTGGTCGACGGCAAGTGGAAGAAAGTTTCCTGGGACGAGGCGATTAACGAAATCGGCGACAAGTTGCTCGAGATCCGCGAAAAGTCGGGCCCCGACTCGGTGTTCTGGCTGGGATCGGCCAAGCACAGCAACGAGCAGGCTTACCTGTTCCGCAAGTTTGCCGCGATGTGGGGCACCAACAATGTTGATCACCAGGCGCGTATCTGTCACTCGACCACGGTAGCCGGGGTAGCCAATACCTGGGGCTACGGGGCGATGACCAACTCGTACAACGACATCCATAACTCGAAATCGATCCTGTTGATCGGTTCCAACCCGACCGAGGCACACCCGGTCTCGCTGCAGCACATCTTCAAAGCGAAAGAAGAAAATAACGCGCCTGTTATCGTTATCGATCCGCGTTATACCCGTACCGCGGCCCACGCCGATCATTTCCTGCGTATCCGGCCCGGAACCGACGTCGGTATCATCTGGGGCATGATGTGGCACATCTTCGAAAACGGCTGGGAGGACAAGGAATTCATCCGTCAGCGCGTTTACGGGATGGATGAAGTCATGGCCGAGGTCAAGAAGTGGAATCCGAAGGAAGTCGAAAATGTTACCGGCGTGCCCGAAGAACAGGTTTTTGCCGCCGCCAAGGCGATGGCCGATAACCGCCCCGGCACCTTCATCTGGTGTATGGGCGGAACCCAGCACACCATCGGCAACAATAACACCCGCGCTTACTGCGCATTCCAGCTGGCGCTCGGCAACATGGGCGTGTCCGGCGGCGGTGCCAATATTTTCCGCGGCCACGACAACGTGCAGGGTGCGACCGATCTGGGCGTACTGTCCAACACGCTGCCGGGCTATTACGGCCTGTCGGTGGGCTCGTGGAAGCACTGGTCGCGCGTCTGGGATCTCGACTACGAATGGGTCAAGGGCCAGTTCGACAGCGGCAGCTACGAGCAGAGCAAGGGCAAGGATGTTCACGTCATGAACACCAAGGGCATCCCGGTTTCACGCTGGATCGACGGCGTGCTGGAGGACAAGGAAAACATCGCGCAGAAGGATAACTTCAAGGCGATGTTCTTCTGGGGCCACGCGCCCAATAGCCAGACCCGCGGCGTCGAGCAGAAGAAGGCGATGGAAAAGCTCGAAATGATGGTTATCGTCGATCCCTATCCAACCGCGAGCGCGGTCATGCCCGATCGCAAGGACGGGATTTACCTGCTGCCGGCTTCCACGCAGATGGAAACCTACGGCTCGGTCACCGCTTCCAACCGCTCGTTCCAGTGGCGCTCCAAGGTCATGGACCCGATGTTCGAATCGCTGCCGGACCATGTCATCATGTACAAGCTGGCGAAAAAGCTCGGCCTCTCCGACCAGATGTTCAAGAACATCCAGGTCAACAACGACGAGCCGCTGGTCGAAGACGTGCTGCGTGAAATCAACCGCGGCATGTGGACCATTGGCTACACCGGCCAGAGCCCGGAGCGTTTGAAGAAGCACCAGGAGAACTGGGGCACCTTCGACTACACCAGCCTCAAGGCAGAAGGCGGCCCCGCCGACGGCGATTACTACGGCCTGCCGTGGCCATCCTGGGGGCCACCCGAAATGAACCATCCAGGCACGCCCAACTTGTATGACACTTCGAAAAACGTGGCCGACGGCGGCCTGACTTTCCGTGCCCGTTTCGGGGTCGAACGCAACGGTACCAACCTGCTGGCGGAAGGCTCCTATGGCAAGGGTTCCGATATCAAGGATGGTTATCCCGAATTCAGCGACAAGGTGCTGAAAAAACTGGGCTGGTGGAACGACCTGACGCCGGAAGAACAACAGGCAGCCGAGGGCAGGAACTGGAAAACCGACCTCTCGGGCGGCATCCAGCGCGTTGCGATCAAGCACGGCTGCTCGCCATTCGGAAACGCCAAGGCGCGCGCCATGGTCTGGACTTTTCCGGACCCGGTGCCGATCCATCGCGAGCCGTTGTATACCTCGCGGCGCGACCTGGTCGAGAAATATCCAACTTACGAGGACCGCAAGTCGTTCTGGCGACTGCCGACGCGTTACAAGTCGATCCAGGCAACCGATTACAGCGGAGACTACCCGATCATCCTGACCTCGGGACGACTGGTCGAATACGAGGGTGGTGGCGATGAAACGCGCTCCAACGCGTGGCTGGCCGAACTGCAGCAGGATATGTTCGTCGAAATTCATCCGCGTGACGCCAATAACGCCGGCATCAAGGATGGCGACGATGTCTGGGTCGAAGGCGCCGAGTCCGCCAGGGTCAAGGTCAAGGCAATGGTGACTCGACGAGTCGGGTCAGGAGTGGCCTTCATGCCGTTCCACTTTGCCGGGCATTTCCAGGGCGAGGACCTGCGGGACAAGTACCCGGAGGGTGCCGACCCATACGTTCTCGGTGAAGCGGCCAACACGGCATTTACCTATGGCTACGATTCGGTGACGCAAATGCAGGAATCGAAATGCAGCCTTTGTCGTATTACAAAAGCTTGAGCGGGGGGAATTGAAAAATGGCTAGAATGAAATTCTTTTGTGATGCAGAGCGCTGCATCGAGTGTAACGCCTGTGTAACCGCCTGCAAAAACGAGCATGAAGTGCCGTGGGGCGTCAATCGTCGCCGCGTCGTGACCATCAAGGATGGTGAGCAGGGTGAGCGGTCGTTATCGGTCGCCTGTATGCATTGCTCGGATGCGCCCTGTGCGACGGTTTGTCCGGTGGATTGTTTTTACACCACCGGTGACGGCATCGTGCTGCACGACAAGGACATCTGCATCGGCTGCGGCTACTGTTTTTACGCCTGTCCGTTCGGCGCACCTCAGTTTCCTGAGGATGCGGCTTTCGCCTCGCGCGGCAAGATGGACAAGTGCACCTTCTGCGCCGGCGGCCCGGAAGACGACCATACTTCGGACGAATACAAGAAGTACGGCCGTAACCGCCTGTCGGAAGGCAAGCTGCCGCTGTGCGCCGAGATGTGCTCTACCAAGGCACTGCTTGCCGGGGATGCCGACGTGGTTGCGGATATCTATCGTAAACGCATCATCAACCGTGGTGCCAGCGCCTTTAACTGGGGCGTCAACGACCTCAACCTGGGGGGTTAATCTCCACAGCGCGGTCACGCAACTCGATACAGGGAAGTATCGGGTGTACCGCGATGGATTTAGGCTGTAAAACGATAATCAGAAGGGTAAATGGGGTGAAATTCCGTACATTATTAATCGTGATGTGCCTGGCGCTAGTGCCGTTCCAGGCATTCTCTCAGGATGATAAACCCGAACCGGGCGTTTTCATGAAGGATCCCGGAGCCGAACTATGGCGCCAGGTTAGACAGCGCGACATGGAGGGCGTCGGTATCAGCCAGGTCAGGGGCGTCGACAGCGGCGTGCTGATCAACGCGCGTGGCGACCAATGGGCCCGATTTCGTATGACCCAGTTGTCGACCTACGGCGGATTCGCGATCGCGGGGATCTTTGCAATCGTTATCCTGTTTTACGTGGTGCGCGGCAGGGTTCCTATCGAGGGTGGGCTCTCGGGGCGGATGGTAAAGCGCTTCACCGATTACGAGCGGGTCGTGCACTGGACGCTGGCGATCGTGTTCCTGTTTCTGGCATTAACCGGGCTGATCCTGCTGCTGGGCAGGCCGGTATTGCTGCCCCTGTTCGGCAAGGAAGTCTTTTCACTAATGGCATCGGCCAGCAAGGAGGGGCATAACCTGTTCGGCCCGCTGTTCCTGGTGTCGCTGATCATGATGCTGATCAGTTTCGCGCGGCGTAACATCTACGAAAAAGGCGACCTGACCTGGTTGTTGAGGGGTGGTGGCCTGATCGGCGAAGGTCATGCATCCGGTGGCTTTTTCAACATGGGTGAGAAAACCTGGTACTGGATGGTTATACTGATCGGGCTGGTAATTTCGGTTAGCGGCCTGATCCTGGTGTCTCCGTCGCTCGGCCAGGGCCGGGTCATCATGGAGCTTTCCCATATCGTTCACACGATCGGGGCGCTGATTTTGATGACGGTATCGGTGGGGCATATGTACCTGGGCTCTATCGGTTCGGAGGGCTCTCTCGAGGGTATGAAAACCGGCTACGTCGATATCAACTGGGCCGATGCACATCACGACCGCTGGGGCAAGGTATGCCACGAGCAGGACCTGATTATTTCAGCCGAGGAATACGCCAGGCTGCAGGGACAGAAGCCCGGGGCTGGAGAAATGGAAACCGCGGAGCAAAGCAAATGATCGAGAATTTGATCGACGGACCCTTGTGGTATTTCTCGCTCGCCGTGTTCGTGATCGGCGTGGTCTGGAGGCTCGGATCGATTATTTTCGCCAGTCGCAAACAGGATCTTTCGGTAGCGCGCGGGGCCGCGGGTCCGGCGGCGGTCAAAACCGTATTCAGTCGATTCGTCCCGCATAAGGAGATCGCGTCGCAGATTACCGTGCCGATCGTGGCCGGTTACATGTTTCACCTGGGTCTGTTTGCGCTATTGTTTTTCGCCGCGCCGCATGTCGCTTTCCTCGAAGAAAACCTGCTGGGATTCGGCTGGACACCAATGCCCCACTGGGCTTTTATCATCGCTTCGCAGCTGGCTTTCCTGGGGCTGATCATGCTCTGGGTGCGGCGCATGGTGAATCCGGTCAGCCGACTGATTTCGACCTGGGACGATCATGTCGCCGCGATCCTGACTTTCGTCGTGATGCTGACCGGTTGCTTCGCGTTGCTCGAGGGTTCCACCGGGCTGCGTTTGCTGCATCGATTTTCAGTTGAATTATGGCTGATTTACTTTCCGTTCAGCGCACTGATGCATACCTTCACATTTATACCGAGCAGGGCCTTTACCGGCGCCTGGTTCGGTCGCCGCGGAATCGACGCTTGAACGAGAGGTAAGGAACAGATGAGCGAGAAACTGGAGAAAGGCCTGGAAGTACTGCGAGCCGAGATGGACAGTAAGGCGAAGGCCTTCTTTTCGAGCTGCGTCAACTGTGGCATCTGCGCCGAGTCCTGCCTGTTTTACACTGAAACCAGGGATCCGCGCTATACGCCGATTTATAAAACCGAGCCGCTGCGCAAATTGTGGCGTAACGAGTACAGCTTCTGGGGCAAGATTTCGTCGGCGCTCGGGTTCTCCAAAACGATGACCGAGTCCGATCTGACCGACTGGGAAGAGCTGGTTTACGACGGCTGTTCGATGTGTGGCCGCTGCAGCATGGTGTGTCCGGTCGGCGTCGATATCTCCGGCATGATTTTCAAGGTCAAGCATGCGCTCTCGAAAGCAGGTATTTCGCCGGAAGGGCTGGTAGGGGCGACCCAAAGAGCCGTCGACATCGGCAGCCCGATGGGAATTACGCTGACCACGGTGCAGGCAATGATCAAGCACGTCGAAGAAGACACCGGGCTGAAAATCCCGATGGACGTCGAGGGCGCCGATTACATGGCGTTGCTGTCTTCCAATGAAATCGCGCTTTATCCCGAGTACCTCGAGTCGCTGGCGAAGATTTTCGATCACGCGGGCGTTAGCTGGACGCTGTCTTCCGACGCCTTCGAGGCGACCAATGCGGCACTGCAGATCGGTAACAAGACGATCGCGGGGCAACTGGTGCAGCGGGTGGTCGACGGCGCCGAGAAACTGAAAGTTAAAACAGTCATCAGCCCCGAGTGCGGCCACGCCTATACCGCGCTGCGCTGGGAAGGGCCGAACTTCATCGGCAAGGCCTATCCGTTCAGGGTGGTGCATATCCTCGAACTGCTCGACGAGTTACAGGCGGCCGGCAAGATCAAAACCACGGGCAAGGAAGGCGAGTGTCTGACGTTTCACGATCCCTGTTCGATCGTGCGCCGCGGTGGAATTAACGCGCAACCACGCAACCTGCTCGCACCGATTACCGAAAACTTCGTCGAAATGGCCGATCACGGCAACATGAACTGGTGTTGCGGCGGTGGTGGTGGTGTCAGCAGTAACGAACGTGCGCACGAACTCAAGCTGACCGCGTTCAACAAGAAGAAGTCGCAGATCGAGGCAACCGGAGCCGAGGCGCTGGTTACCGCCTGCTCCAATTGCCGCACAACTCTCGAGGAAGGCGTCGAATCCAATGAAATGGAAATCGAGGTGCTCGGCCTGACCGAGATGATCGCTGCCCATCTCGAGGAACGACCGGCCAGTTAAGTCTTCTCTTCGCTTCAGGTTATTCCGCGACCTGTTCCGGGATTCGCCCTGCGAAATCCGGCACCTGGAAACACTTCAAATCGACCGTCAGTCGGCGGTCTGCGTGGTTTCATCCGA
>JAASSH010000243.1 GCA_021767985.1 Gammaproteobacteria bacterium
AACTGGTAGGGCGGGTAGTAGCCGCGCAGGCGATAAACCGGCTTGCCATTGCGATCGTAAAATACCAGCGACGGGGTGAAGTTGGTCTTGTAGCGTAACGAAAGCTCACGCTCGGTATAGCTGTTGCCGTCGGTATCGACAAAATCTTCGATACCCCAGATATCTACCGGAATAACGTCGAAATTTTGCTGCAGGTAATGCGAAATGCTTTCATCGGCGAGGTTGATTTCGAAAAACTTTTCGCAATAGGCGCAGCGTTTCTGGCCATAGTAGACCACGATGCCGAACTTGCCGTCGGCCCGGGCTTCCGCGATATCGTCGTTGAGGTCGCCGAGGCTGAGCTTGAACCAGTCCGGATATTCCAGTTCTTCCTCGAGCTGGGTATCGTCGAACTGAACTGAATTCTGCTGCGTTGCCATAGATTGAAAATATCCAGTTTCGTCGCCAGTCGGGACTGATCCAGATCAATATTCGGTAAAACTATTCATCGCTGCGTCCATAAATATCGTCGAAACGCACGATATCGTCCTCGCCCAGGTATGAACCCGACTGCACTTCGATGATGTCGAGCGGGTCATTGCCGGGATTTTCGAGATAATGCGTGGCGCCGAGCGGAATAAAAACCGATTCGTTTTCGTGCAGGTCGAAAATCTCGTCATCGCGGAACACGCGAGCCGTGCCCCTGACCACGACCCAGTGCTCGGCGCGATGATGATGCATTTGCTTGGACAGGCGTGCGCCCGGTTTGACGCTGATGCGCTTGACCTTGTAACGCTCGCCTTCGTCGACCGAATCGAAGCTGCCCCAGGGGCGATAAACGATGCGATGAAAGTTTTCTTCCTCGCGACTGTCCCGGGCCAGCTGTTCGACAATTTGTTTGACTTCCTGGGCCTTTTCCTTGTCGGCTACCAGCACCGCGTCCTCGGTTTCGACGATCACCAGGTTGCTGACACCGACCGTTGCCACCAGTCGGCTGCCGGCATGCACGATCGAGTTTTCGGTGTCGGTGGTCAGCACATCGCCGCGCGTGGCGTTACCCTGGTCGTCCTTCTCGCCCTGTTCCCATAATGATGACCAGCTACCGATATCGCTCCAGCCGGCATCCATCGGTACCACGCAGGCGAGGTCGGTTTTTTCCATGACGGCGTAGTCGATCGAATCGGCCTCGCACTCGGCAAAGGCGTCGGCGTCGAGTCTGAGAAAACCGATATCCTCGGTCATGGCGTCGGCCGCCAGCTTGCAGTGTTTGATCATCTCGGGGTTGAATTTTTCCAGCTCGTCGAGATAGCTTTGGGCGCGAAACATGAACATGCCGCTGTTCCAGTAATACTCGTCCGCGGCGAGGTATTGCTCGGCGGTGGCGTGATCTGGTTTTTCGACGAACTCGTCGACCCGAAAACCATCACCGCTTTGCTGTCCGCGTTTGATATAGCCGTAACCGGTCGCCGCGTAGGTCGGTACGATGCCGAAGGTGACCAGGTTGCCGGACTCGGCCAGGGGTAAAGCCTGTCTGACGACGTCGGTGAACGCCTGCTGGTCCGGAATTTCATGATCCGCCGTCAATACCAGTAGCACGGGATCGTCGCCCTGTTGCAGGGCGTGAACGGCAGCCACCGCGATTGCCGGCGCGGTATTCCTGCCGAAGGGTTCCAGTATTATCGATAAATCCTCGATGCCGATCTGACGCGCCTGTTCGGCGACGATGAATCGGTGTTCATCGTTACAAACCACGGTGGGCGGCTGGTGCTCGAGGCCGTCGAGTCGCTGCAGCGTTCGCTGCAGCATGGTTTCATCATGTAACAGGCTGTGAAACTGTTTGGGATACATCTTGCGCGACAAGGGCCACAGGCGAGTCCCGGAGCCACCGGAAAGAATAATGGGAATCAATTGTTAGCCTCTATCGATGTTGTGAAACAGTAACGTTGTAAATTACGACTTCAGTGTCCATTATAGGTTGATCAGACAGTTAAAAACAGGCGCCATGACATCCGATGCTGAACGCTCCGAAGCGGTGGTCGAAGACTACAAAAAGCACAAGCTGGCAAGCAGCGCGCTGCGTCGGATTCATGAAATTATCCACGGATTCGAGCGCGACCGTGCCGCAGATGTGCAGATGGCGCGCATCGGAGTCCTCATTATCGTCGCGATTCTGGGTGTTGCGGCCTGCTTCTTTTTAGGCGTCGACAGTCAAAGGCTGTCCTGATCCCGAACGGTGGTCGCCTGCTCAAACTTTTGCAGCAGGTAATCGAGCAATTCATTCATTAATGCTCCCAGCTCAGCCGCGTTGCGTTGGCGCAGCTGTGACAGCATTTGCCGGTGCAGCGAGATGATGTCGCTGCGCTCGCGCACCACGGTAACGACCATATTGGTTACCGGTATCAACGCTTCGATGACGGTATACATGACAAAGCGCAGCATGCCGTTGTCGGTAGCGTCGACCAGCGCGCGATGAAAAGCCACGTCGGCCTGGCAAAATTCTTCATCGCTTATGTCCGGGTCCTGCTGATGTCGCAGCGCGCTCTCGATATTCCGCAGGTGAGCATCATCCGCGTTGATTACGGCCTGCTGCAGGCAACTGACCTGGAGTATGCGACGGGCTTCGATTATTTCCTCGATGTCGAGTGCGCCCATGCCCACCAGCAGCGTTGCCGCACCGCTCAGCGATTCGGCGAGTTCCTCGAAGCTCGGCTGCACCACGAAATTACCGCCAGTCGGGCCGCGTTTGGCTCGTACCAGGTTCTGCGCCGCAAGCCTTTTCAGGGCTTCACGCACGCTCGGGCGCGACACGCCGTAGCGTTGCGCTAGCTCATCCTCGGTTGGCAATCGCTCGCCGATTTTGAATTGCCCGCTGACGATAGCGTTGCGCAACTGCTCGGCGATCTGCTTCGAAATACTTGCCTTGACGATGACGTTTCCCTGCACGTTTCAAGCCTGATTTTGTGATGCATTTGACGAATAATTACTTTACCATGATTTTGTCTTACAAATAGAAATTCACAGGATTGTTTCATGACAGATCAGTTTCAGGCGTATCAAATCGGTAAAAGCGACGATGGCCAACGCTGTGCCTTGACGCAGCTCGACGACAGCGATTTGATGGAGGGGGACGTCACTGTAAGGGTCGAATACACGACACTGAATTACAAGGATGGCCTCGCACTTACCGGCAGATCGCCCATCATTCGTAAATTCCCGCTCACGCCGGGTATCGACTTCAGCGGCACCGTAATTGACTCGAGCCACGCCGATTTCAAGGATGGCGACCAGGTCATATTGAACGGTTTTGGCGTGGGTGAAGTGCATTCGGGCGGTTTTGCGCAAAAAGCGCGGGTCAGCGGCGACTGGCTGGTGCCGCTGCCGGATGGACTCGATATGCGGCATGCCATGGCGATCGGTACCGCCGGCTATACGGCGATGCTGAGTGTCATGGCGCTCGAACAGCATGGCATAAAACCGGGTGACGGCGATATCCTGGTAACCGGCGCCTCGGGCGGCGTCGGTAGCGTTGCGGTTGCGACCCTGAGCAAGCTCGGTCATCGCGTGGTGGCTACCACCGGTCGCATGAATGAAAGGGACTTCCTGGTCGGACTAGGCGCCGCCGATGTGCTCGATCGTGCCGATTTTGCCGACAAGGCGCGTCCTCTCGGCAAGGAGTTATGGAGCGGGGCGATCGATGTGGCCGGTGGTAATACCCTGGCTAACGTGCTCAGCCAACTGCGTTATGGTGGCGCCGCAGCCATTTGCGGCCTGGCTGAGTCCATGAATTTGCCGACTACCGTTGCGCCATTCATTTTGCGCGGTATTTCCATGTATGGCATCGATTCGGTAATGGCGCCGATTGCGAAGCGCAAGATAGCCTGGCAGCGCCTGGCTTCCGACCTTGATCTGGCGTTACTCGACGAACTTAGCTTCGATCTCGATTTTGCCGACCTGCCGCAGGCTGCCGAAGATATACTCGCCGGCAAGATTCGCGGCAGGGCAGTGGTCAAGGTGCCGTGACAGTCATCCCGGACTGGTCCGGGATTCACTATGCCCATGACTGGAATTCGGTCCCGGGTTTGTTATTGAACGCGGCTCGGGGCCGCAATGACCCAGATGGAGCGTAGATACGGCTACGGCGTTACGCTGGTCGTTATTGGCGGACTGTTCCTCAGCACTTCCGGTATCCTGTTGCGTAACCTGGAGGCCGCCAGCGGTTGGCAAATCCTGTTTTATCGCGGTTTCACCTTTTCGCTGACGCTGTTCGTTTTATTGTTACTGCGTTACCGTTCGAACATCGGAAGCGCCTTCCGCGAAATCGGTAAACCCGGTCTGTGGGCGGCGCTGGTGCTCGGTCTCGGTTCGATCTGTTATATCTTCGCAATCCTGTGGACCACGGTAGCCAACGCGGTGTTCATTATCGGCGCGGCGCCGTTGGCGACCGCCTTCGTTGCCTGGCTGGTGCTCGGCGAAAGAACTTCCCGTTTCGGCGTCCTCGCGATGGTGGTGTCGCTGGCCGGTATTGGCCTGATGTTTGCCGACGGGTTGCTGGAAGGGCGTTGGCTCGGCAATATCGCGGCGCTGGGGGTGGTCGCGTCTTTTGTCGTATTCCTGCTGATAATTCGTGACAAGCGCGGTACCGATATGTTGCCGGCGAC
>JAASSH010000244.1 GCA_021767985.1 Gammaproteobacteria bacterium
AACCGCGCTGCGCCGTGTGGTGAGCGCGCTTTACACCGGACACGCCGCCGACAACGTGCTGCTAATCCACAGCTACCGCGAGGAGTCCTACCTGACCGTGATCTCGGGCCGGCGCCTGCTGTTCAACCAGTCGGTGGCTTTCGGTGAGAACCTGTTGCTCGAGCGGATATCGGCCGAACTCGATATCTCGCTAGAATCGGCCCGTGCGCTGGTGAGCGATCATGGGCTCGAGAAACAATCGTTGGCGCGGGCGATTGGCGCCGAAACCGACACCGACGTGTCGGCGACCCTGCTCGAGATCGTCAAACCCTGTTTTCTCGACCTGGTTAATGAAATCAACCGGGTGCTGGTTTTTACCGCGGCCGAAACTCACGGGGTGCCGGTCAGCCGCGTCTGCCTGCTCGGTAGCCTCGCGCACTGGCCGGGCGCGCAAACCGTTTTGATGTCGTTGCTGGATCTCGAACAGCCCGACGGTCAGACCGAGTTCAACCAGGTGTTTCAGGATGAGAACGACGACACCCGGATGCCGTGGGAAGGATTGTTTTCGGACATATCGATCGCGATGGGCCTGGCGCTCAGGGGGCAATTGCCGAATGAATGAAATCGATCTGTTCCCCGACGATTTGCGCAAGCGGCTGCTGTTTTTTCGCTGGTTCAAACTCACCGGATTCGCGTTGGTGTTGCTGACGGTACTGTTTGTCGCGGCCTCCGTGCTGCTGCGCGAGGCCAACGCGCAAATCGATGAGCAAATTCAGTACTTTCAGTCACAGCGTGAAATTACCGACGCCAATCGGCAGCAGCTGGAGCAGCTTAACCAGCAGAAGAAAAATCTGAAGCAGCAGCTCGACCTGCTCAGCGGTCTGCGCAGCGGCGCCTCGGCCGAGCAGATGTTCGTCATGATCGATCGCTCGCTACCGGGGCCCGAAGTCTGGCTCACGAACTGGAAGTTTCGCCGCGCCGGTACCCCGGTAGAGGAAAGGCAGGAAGCCGTCAGCACGGGTTACTTTATCGTGATTCCTGCCGATAACCAGAACAAGCAGGAAGAAACCTGGAAGATCGAGACCCATATGACTATTCAAGGGCAGGCGCTGGATCACGTTGCGATGTCGAAATTCGTGCTCAACCTGACGCAGCAGCCCGAGATCGAAAACGTGCGCATCGTCAGCACGAGACAGACTGAAGTCAACCAGACCAAGGTGGTCGATTTCAGCCTGGATATCGTCGTTTCCGCGCGCCAGGGCAGGGGCTGATGCAGGATTTTATCGAAAACGCGGAACCCCGGGTGGTCGCGATGATGCTGATCGCCATCGTGCTGTTGGTGTCGCTGGTCGAGATTACTTACCTGCTGTGGCCACAGGCCAAGCAGTACCGCGATCTGCATGCCAGTCACCAGGTGCTCGAACAGGCGGTGACCAGTAACGACAGCCTTGCTAATCAGCTCGAGAAAATCGACGCCGAGGTGCAGGATCTGTCGCGCCAGCTGCACGGCGACATGGCGCGGCTGCCGGCGAAGCAGATGGAGTCGTTCGTCATCGGGCGGCTGCAAAGGGTTTCGTGGGCAACCGAGGTCGAGCTGCTGAGCGTGCAGCCGGGCAGCGGCAAGCAGGTGCAGAATTTTCGCGAAAGCCTGTTCGAGGTCAAGCTGAACGCGCACTATCACGACTTCTTCGAATGGCTGCAGACGGTCAACGACGAGCTCGGGTATATCGTGGTCAAGAAATTCGAGATTCGCCCCGAGGAGCGGGACGCGCTGGACAACCCGGAACTCAGTCTGCAGCTTACGCTGGTTTCCTACCGCATGGTGCAGGATTATGCGTCGTAGCCTGGGCATCATGATATTTGCTCTAGCCGGTACGACCTGGTCTGTCGGCGATGCCGCGGAGACGGATATGCTGCTGCTCGGCAACAACCCGTTTACGCGCCCGCAGGTGCTGAAGCCCAGGCCGCCCCCGTCGCCCGCGTCGCGGCCGGAGGTGATCCTGCCACCCGAGGAGGTCGAACTCGAGCTGAGCGCGACCATGGTGTCCGAGAACGCGCCGATGGTCGTGGTTAATGGTGAAATGCTGGCGCTGGGTGAAAAAATCGAAGGACTGACGCTGATCGCGGTGATGGAACACAGGGCTGTTTTTACGCGCGATGGCCGCAAGTTTACTTTCGAGATCGAAACCCCGCAACCAGAGCAAAGATAAAGTGAAATGAATAATATATTCACTAAAAAGCTGTCGCGTTTGTCATGCTGGCTGTTGTTGCCGGCACTGCTGGCTGCCGCGCCAATGTCGCAAGCCGGCAAGATATCGCTTTCGATCCAGGAGCTGGATATCCGCGAAGTCATGCAGATGCTGTCGCGCGAACAACGCATGAACATATTCGTTGCCGACGGCATCAGTGCGGACGTTTCGGTTAATGTTTACGACATGGAAGCCGCGGAGGCGGTCGGCCTGATCGCCGAGTCGGCGGGTTTTGTCGTCGAGCAGCGCGGCAACAGCTTTTTCGTGATCGAGCGCGAGGATACGGGCAAGTATCACCAGAGCCCGATGATGGACGTGCGTTCGTTCAAGATGCAGTATGCTTCAGCGGCCGACGCGCAGAGCGTGCTCGAGGAGTACCTGTCCGAGTTTGGCAACATAAAGGCAATAGAGGAAACCGATATCCTCATCGTCGAGGATCTGCCGCCGTTCCTGGACAAGATGGAAAACATAATCGAAGCGATCGATCGTGAGCCGAAACAGATCATGATCGAGGCCAAGATCCTCGAGATTTCGCTCACCGACAACCAGTCCTACGGACTCGACTGGGCCAAGTTGTTCGACAGCTCCGACGGCAGCGGCAGCATCGGGGTGCAGGGATTTGCCAACCCGACCGCGCCGGGCCTGTTCGCACAGTATGCCAACGACAATGTCACGCTGGTGCTCAACGCGCTCAAGGCCCGCGGTCGCCTGCGCACGATTTCGACGCCAAAACTGCTGGCGATGGAAGGGCTCGAGGCGGAAACCGTGGTCGGCACCGAAATCGGTTACCGGGTTACCACGACCATCAACCAGGTCACGACCGAGAGCATCGAGTTTCTCGAATCGGGCGTCATCCTGAAGGTGACTGCGAGCGTTGACCGCAGCGGTCGTATCCTGCTCGACGCCTTCCCCGAAGTCAGTACCGGGGTCGTGTCCGATGACGGCATCCCGTCAAAGGCTACCACTCAGGTATCGACCCGCATGCTCGTGCCCAATGGTAAAACGGTGTTTCTCGGCGGCCTGATTCAGCACCAGATCAACAATACCCGCGAGGGTGTGCCCGGTCTCGGCGACGTGCCGATCGTCGGTGCCCTGTTCTCGAACCGGGCGAAAAGCGTTACGAGTACCGAGATCGTCGTGCTGATTACACCGAGAATCGTCGATTACGCGATGGGCGAGCCTGAAACAGGCTCGCAGCAACGTGTCCAGGTGATCAACGAGTTGATCGATGCCGAGCTCTCGACTACCGAAAAGAAAATGGAAGAAATTTTCGACGGCCGAAGCTCGAATAACTCGGCGGACGTCGAAGTCAACGTCAACGACCAAAAATAACTCAGCTTGTCATGCCGGCGCAGGCCGGCATCCATTATTGCCTGGTCCTGGAAAACGAAACCGGAAACCCGCAGGGCTTCTCGGTCGATACTCGAGCTGGCTTGAATGGGCCCCGGCTCGGGGGCCGGGGCGACAAAAAGAAAAAGGGGACGGAGGGATATTGTTTAATCCCTCCGCCCCCTTTTTTATTAACGTAAACCTCAGCTGCCCTGCTGCGGCTTCTTGTCATCGGCGGAGATGCCCGCAACGGCAACCGGCGTTTTCATTGCGTCGCGGCGGAAAGGCTCGCCCAGTTCCTGGTTGAGCACCACCTCGATAAACGTGGTGACGTTGTCTTCCATCTGTTCCTTGACCGCGGTTTGCAGCGCCGCGGTGAGGCCTTCCATGGTTTCCGCCTTGACGCCCTTGAGACCGCAGGCATCGGCGACTTTTGCATACTCCACGCCGACGTTGAGCTCGGTGCCGACGAAGTTATCGTCGTACCACAGCGTGGTGTTGCGCTTTTCAGCGCCCCACTGGTAGTTGCGGAAGATGATCATCGTGATCGCCGGCCAGTCGTTGCGGCCGCAGGCGGTCATTTCGTTCATCGCGATGCCGAAAGCGCCGTCGCCGGCGAAACCGATCGCGGGCACGTCAGGGCGCGCGATCTTGGCGCCGAGGATCGACGGCAGACCGTAGCCACAGGGACCGAACAGGCCGGGTGCCAGGTACTTGCGGCCTTCCTCGAAGCTCGGGTAGGCGTTGCCGATGGCGCAGTTGTTGCCGATGTCGGAAGACATCATCGCGTTTTCCGGCATCGCCGCCATGATCGCCTGCCAGGCCTGGCGTGGCGACATGCGCTCCGGATCGCGCGCGCGGGCGCGCTCGTTCCAGGTGATGCCTTCATCGGTATCTTCTTCGTAGATCATTTCGGCCAGCTCGCGCTGCCAGTTGTCCTTGGTCTGGGCAATCAGTTCACGGCGCGCTTCGCGGCCATCGTCGCCGGCGCTGGCGGAAAGCTGCGCCAGGATTTGTTCTGCGACCTGCTTCGCATCTCCCTGGATCGCGACGTCGACCTTCTTGGTGAG
>JAASSH010000245.1 GCA_021767985.1 Gammaproteobacteria bacterium
CTCGAGATCGAGGCCTTCGAACCGCGCGAGTACTGGAGCATCGAGGCACACAACAGCGCCGACGATCAGGCTTTCAACGCGCGCCTGTTCCGGCTCGATGGCGAAAAGGTCAAACAGTTCACGATTACCAACGAGGCGCAGGCCAACGACGCCCACCGCCGGCTCAGCGAGGCGGCGCAGGGCAAGCTGCGCGTCGACAAGGTCGAAAAGAAACAGCGCAAGCGCAATCCGGCGCCGCCGTTTACGACCTCGACGCTGCAACAGGAGGCTTCGCGCAAGCTCGGATTCGGTGCACAACGAACCATGCGCACCGCGCAACGGCTTTATGAAGGCATCGATATTGGCGCCGGGCAGGTCGGTCTCATCAGCTACATGCGTACCGACTCGGTATCGCTGTCGAATGACGCGATTAACGAGATTCGCGAGTTTATCGCCGACAAGTTCGGCGCGAACAACCTGCCGGAGTCGCCGCGCGAGTACAAGACCAAGTCCAAGAACGCCCAGGAGGCGCACGAGGCCATCCGTCCGACCAGCGCGCGCAACGAGCCCTTCAAGATCAAACAGCACCTCGGCGACGACGAATTCAGGCTCTACAGCCTGATCTGGAAGCGCACCATGGCCTGCCAGATGATTCACGCGACGCTCGATACGGTCGCAATCGACCTGGCCTGCGGCCGCGACAACAGCTTCCGGGCTAACGGCTCGACCATCCGCGATCCGGGCTTCATGCGGGTTTATATCGAGGATAAGGACGAGCCCAAGAAGGATGACAACAAGGAGAACCTGCTGCCACCGCTGCAGGAAGGCGACATCGTCGATCTTAATGAAATCAGGCTGGAACAGCACTTCACCGAGCCACCGCCGCGCTACAGCGAGGCTTCGCTGGTCAAGGCGCTCGAAGAGTACGGCATCGGACGGCCCTCGACCTATGCCTCCATCATCACCACCCTGCTCGATCGCGAATATGTCGAGCTCGAGAGCAAGCGTTTCCACCCGACCGATGTCGGGCGCGTGGTAGCGCGCTTCCTGACCCAGCATTTCAAGCAATACGTCGACTACGATTTCACCGCGCAGCTCGAAGACTCGCTGGACGCGATTTCCCGGGGAGAGAAAGACTGGCTGCCGCTGATGGAAGATTTCTGGTCGTCATTCAAGACCCAGGTCGACGACAAGATGGAAAACGTCAGCCGCGACGAGGCGATCCAGGCACGCCAGCTCGGCGTCGACGAAAAAACCGGCAAGCCGATTTCGGTGCGCATGGGCCGCTACGGGCCGTTCGTGCAGATAGGCACCCGCGAAGACGAAGAGAAGCCGCGCTTTGCGGGCCTGCGGCCGGGACAAAAAATGGACACGATCACGCTCGAGGAAGCGCTGGAACTGTTCAAGCTGCCACGTGAACTCGGAGTCTCGCCGGAGGGCGAGCAAATCTCTGCCAACATCGGCCGCTTTGGGCCTTACGTAAAGTACGACAACAAGTTCGTTTCGCTCAAGGTCAAGGAAGGCGACGATCCCTTCACCATAACGCTGGAACGCGCACTCGAACTGGTGGCCGAGAAAAAAGAGTTCGACGCCAATCGCGAGATCAAGGTGTTCGAAGGCACCGACATCAAGATTCTGCGCGGCCGCTATGGACCTTACATCACCGACGGTAACAAAAATGCGCGCATCCCCAAGGATGTCGAGGATCCGGCGAGTCTCGATCTCGAAACCTGCCAGGAGCTGATCGAGAAGGCGCCGCTGCCAAAATCGAAGCGTAAGAAAGCGGCGGCCAGGAAAAAGGCAGCACCAAAAAAATCTGCCAGGAAGAAAGCCGCAAAGAAAAAAGCGGCCAAGAAAAAAGCTACCGCTGCAACCAGCTAGCACTCGCCCGTCATGAGTCCCTGGGCATTGAATCGCTTCAGTCACGAGGTATCGCGTGGTGCAGTATTCGGCTACCCGACAGACACCATCTGGGGCTTTGGCTGCCACCCGCTGATTGCCGCGAGCGTTGCTCGCATCCTGCAAATCAAGCAGCGCAGCCCCGACAAGGGCCTGATTCTATTATCCTCTCGCCTCGAGTACTGTGCGGCTTACCTCGATGCCGAACCGGAGCAACTCAAACCGATTTGCGTGCCCGCCGACAGGCCCACGACCTGGCTGGTTCCGGCAAGCGCGTTTTGCCCACCCTGGATTCGCGGCAATTTTCCCAGCGTCGCGATCCGGATTACCGACCATCCCCTGATGCAAATCCTGTGCGACCGGCTGGAGTCACCCATCGTGTCGACCAGCGCCAATCGCGCGGGTCGCTCCCCGGTTCGCAACGCGCTGCAAATGCGCAAACAGTTCGGGCAGGAGCTGGATCACATCGTTACCGGTTTTGCCGCGGGTAGCGGACAGCCAAGCGAGATAAAATTCCTGGACACCGGGATCACCGTAAGGAGCAGTCGTTGAAAGACGTCGAACGCGTAAGCAGTTACCTGTTACGGCTGCAGGCAAGCATTACCGGCGCGCTGCAGGATATCGATGGCAAGGCCAGGTTTGCCGTCGACGAGTGGCAGCGCCCGGCGGGCGGCGGCGGGCGTAGCATGGTATTGCGCGACGGCGCCGTATTCGAGCAGGGTGGCGTTAATTACTCCGAAGTGTTCGGTGACAACCTGCCGGCCTCGGCAACCGCACACCGGCCGGAGCTGGCAGGACGTCAGTTTCGCGCCATGGGCGTGTCGCTGGTGATGCACCCGGACAATCCCTACGTGCCGACCTCGCACGCCAACGTGCGCTTTTTCGTCGCCGAAAAAACCGGCGAGGAACCGATCTGGTGGTTCGGCGGCGGTTTCGATCTGACACCCTATTACGGCTTTCGGGAGGACTGCAGGCACTGGCACCAGGTGGCCAAACAGGCCTGCGATCCGTATGGTGCCGAGCGTTACAACGAATACAAAAAATGGTGTGACGATTACTTTTATCTGAAACATCGCAACGAGCCACGCGGCATCGGCGGGCTGTTTTTCGACGATCTCAACGAGCCCGATTTCGAAACCGCGTTTGCCTTCATGCGCAGTATCGGTGACCACTACCTGCCCGCCTACACCCCGATCGTCGTACGCCGCAATAACGACACTTTTGGCGAACGCGAAAAGAAGTTTCAATGGTACCGTCGCGGCCGTTATGTCGAGTTCAACCTGGGTTACGACCGCGGCACCCTGTCTGGCCTGCAGTCGGGCGGTCGCACCGAATCGATCCTGATGTCGCTGCCACCGGTGGTCAACTGGCGCTATAATTATCAACCTCCGGCGGGTAGCGCGGAGGCAGAACTAACCGATTATTACCTGAAAGCACGGGACTGGCTGGCGCAAGATGGATAAAAACTTTCCTGATATCGAAGTCGGCGGTGCGGCCGAGGAATTCAATAAATGCGATCTTTGCACTAATTCCAAGTGCTGCACTTACGTTACCCAGCAAATAGACACCCCCAAATCGAAATACGATTTCGAGATCCTGCTGTGGCAGGTATCGCATAACGCGGTCGGCGCCTACAAGGATGACGACGGCTGGTTCGTGATGTTCGAGGCGCGCTGCCAGCATTTGCTACCCGACGGTCGCTGTAGTATCTACGATGACCGCCCAACTATTTGCCGTTCGCACAGTAACGACTATTGCGAGTACGATGCTCCCGCCGAGGATGGATTCGATCTCTACTTCCCCGACTATGATTCGCTGCTACGGTACTGCAGGAAACGATTCAAGCGCTGGTCCACCGGGAATCCGCCACCGGCCTGAAGGCTTCCGCTTGCGCGAAAGCAACGGGAGCTTTCAATCGAAGGGATCCTGATGCTATCGTTGACCGACGTATGTCGATTCGAGCAAAACAGAGCCTGCTGCTAGGGATCTGCCTGATTGCGGTCATTGCGACCCTGCTGGCACCGCGCATTCCGCAGGATCCTGCTTATCATCTGTTTGCCGATCAGAACAGCTTCCTCTCGATTCCGAATGCGCTCAACGTACTGACCAATCTGATCTTTGCCTGGATTGGAATCGAGGGCCTCTATCGACTGCAACGGGCGGGAGAACTGCAGATTCTCGACCGGTTCCGCATCGCCTACCAGACATTCTTCATCTCGCTGGTGCTGATCTCCGCCGGCTCGATGTACTATCACTGGTCGCCGGACAACCTGTCGCTCGCCTGGGACCGGGTGGCGATGACGGTTTCGTTCATGTCTTTCTTCGCGATACTGCTGGCCGAGCGTGTCTCGTTGCGTGCGGCCCGGATGCTATTCCCGGCACTGCTGTGTGCCGGTATCGCGAGCATCGCTTACTGGTACTACAGCGAAATCAACGAGCGCGGGGACCTGCGTTTCTATGCGTTGATTCAGTATCTGACAGTACTGTGCATACCCCTGCTGATGACACTTTTCGAGGATCGATATACCCGCGCTTCCGACATCTGGTGGCTGCTGGCATGGTATCTCGTTTCCAAGTTGTGCGAGATATACGACCGGGAAATTTACCAGTGGCTGGTGTTGATCAGCGGGCACAGCCTGAAGCACATCGCCTCGGGTATCGCCGGCCTGGTGTTTCTGCGCCACCTGCGTTACCGGACACGCCTGACGCAATGAACAAGCTGCTGGTCAG
>JAASSH010000246.1 GCA_021767985.1 Gammaproteobacteria bacterium
TATCACAGTGATCCCGATTCGGCATTCTGGGGCTGGAACGATACCTGGCTGCTGCCGGCCTTTCGCGACTGGTCGATCGAGAACCAGCTGGCCGCGATCGAGTGCCCGCTGCTCGCGGTGCAGGGGCTGGATGACGAGTACGGCAGCCTCGAGCAGATACACGGCATCGCCCGGCGGGTCGCGCAGGCCGAAATCGTCGAGCTCGCCGCTTGCGGTCATTCGCCGCATCGGGATCAGCCGCAGCAGCTGATCGATATCTGCGCACGCTTCCTGCGGCAGGCAGTTTCGAATGCGGAGGCAGATCAGGCAGGCTTTTATGCCGGATTTTAAATATAATGCTGCATAAACCCGAAGAATGGATTTATAGTTGCACCGGCGATCCGCCGCTGAACGGATACCTTAACAAACGGAAGTTCGAATAACTGGAATTCGAGTTCCCGAAGAACCGGGCATGGCAATGCCTCAAGCTAAACCAGGTGGCCTGGCCACCGATTATTAAAACAACTCCAGAGGAGAGCAATGATGTTATCTAAGTTAATTCGAACAGCCGTAGTTGCGAGCGCGGTTATCATGACGGGCGCCGCCCAGGCCGACAGCGTCAAGATCGGTTTCGTGACGACCTTGACGACGCCGGCCGCCGTCATCGGCGAAGACATGAAAAACTCGGTCGAGCTGGCGATGGAACACATCGGCGGCAAGATGGGTGGTCTCGATGTCGAGCTGATCATGGAAGACGACGGTTTCAAACCCGATGTCGGCAAGCAGAAAACCGACAAGCTGGTCAAGCAGGACGACGTCGATTTCGTTACCGGATACATCTGGTCGCACGTGCTGCTGGCCTCGGCCAAGTCGGTGCTGGACGCGGACAAGTTCCTGATCAGCGCCAATGCCGGTCCGTCGCAGATCGCTGGCAAGCGCTGCCACAAGAACTTCTTTTCGTCGTCCTGGCAGAACGACCAGACGCCGATGGCGATGGGTGAGCACCTGAACCAGAAAGGCGTCAAGTCGATCTACGTCATGGCGCCGAACTATGCTGCCGGCAAGGACATGGTGCGCGGTGTCGAATCCACCTTCAAGGGCGATGTACTGGGCAAGGACATGACCAAGTGGGGCGCCGATGCGCAGCTCGATTTTTCCGCTGAGCTCGCCAAGGCAAAGGCCTCGGGTGCGGAAGGTATCTTCGTCTTCTATCCCGGCAAGGCCGGTGGCGCTTTCATCAAGCAGTACCAGCAGGCCGGCCTGCAGGGCAAGATGGACCTGTACTCGGTGTTCACCGTCGATTCGATCGCGCTGCCGAAGCTGCAGGCCGCCGGCCTGTCCGGCGTGCTCGGATCGAAGAATACCCAGGAATGGTCGCCCGACATACTGAATGCGGCCAACCAGCGCTTCGTTGGCGACTACCTGAAAAAGCACGGCAAGTACCCGTCTTTCTACGGTGCACAATCCTACGACGCGATCATGCTGATCAAGAGCGCGGTCGAGAAGGTGGGTGGCAACCTGGACGACAAGGATGCGGTGCGCGCGGCGCTGAAGGCGGCCGATTTCGATTCGGTGCGTGGCAAGTACAGCTATGGCAACAACCATATGCCGATTCAGAATTTCTACCTGCGGGAAGTCGTCGAAGACGAGCAGGGCCGCTGGACCACGAGGATCGTGTCAACCGTCCTGACCAACCACCAGGATCCCTACGCCAAAGACTGCAAGATGTAATCCAGGCGGGGGCGCCCGGCTTCCCCGGAATCCGGGCGCCTCTATCTTCGATCCGCTTTTCTAGGCCGGTTGTATGGACTGGAACCTGTTGATAACACAATTGCTGAACGGACTGCAGCTGGGACTGCTGCTGTTCCTGCTGGCGTCGGGCCTGACGCTGATTTTCGGCATCATGGACTTTATCAACCTGTCACACGGCTCGTTTTACATGATCGGGGCCTATTTCTGCGGCAGCGTGGTGGCCAGGAGCGGTTCGTTCCTGGCCGGTGTCCTGTTCGGCCTGGTCGGCATGTTCGCCGTCGGTGCGCTGGTCGAGTGGTTCATCGCACGCAAACTGTACCGCTCCGATCACCTCGATCATGTGCTCGTCACTTTCGGCCTGATCCTGATTTTCGATACGCTGGTCCACCTGATCTGGGGCGCCGCCGGCATGGCGATACCGCTGCCCGACGTGCTCAACGGGCAGATCACGCTGGGCAGCCTGGTATTTCCGGTTTATCGCACGCTGATCATTGTCGCCGGGCTGCTGGTGGCAGCCATCCTGTTCGTGCTGGTAACCAAAACGCGGCTCGGTATGCTGATCCGCGCCGGCGCTTCGAATCGCAGCATGGTCGAGGCGCTGGGCATCAACATCAATCGCCTGTTCCTGTTCGTGTTCGCGCTGGGCGCGGCGATGGCCGGGCTCGCCGGTATGCTGATCGCGCCGATAACCGAGGCCAGCATCGGTATGGGTAACGACATCATCATCGTCGCCTTCGTCGTGGTCATCGTCGGCGGTATCGGCTCGGTCAAGGGCGCCTTCTACGCCGCGTTGATCCTCGGCCTGATCGATACCATGAGCCGCTCCTATCTCGACGTCGTGCTGAATCTTGCGATGCCGGTCACCTACGCCGAGACTGCGGCGCCGGCGCTGTCGGCGATGCTGATTTACATCCTGATGGCCGCGGTGCTCGCGTTCCGCCCGCAGGGCCTGTTCCCACCGGCCGGGATGAAGTGATGAACTGGTTGCCGCAAACCATATCCGGCAGGGTCTATACCGCCGTATTACTGATCCTGGCGCCGGCGCCGTTCGTGTTCGAATGGATCAACCAGCCTTTTTATCTCGACCTGCTGAGCCGCGCGCTGATTCTGGCGATCGCGGTCGTCAGCCTGAACCTGATCCTGGGTTTCGGCGGTATGGTAAGCCTCGGTCACGCGGCCTACATCGGCATCGGCGCCTATAGCGTCGGCATTCCCTCTTATTACGACTATTACAACGGCTGGCTGCACCTGGGGCTGGCGCTGTCGATCAGCGCGGCGTTCGCGTTCGTTACCGGCGCCATCAGCCTGCGCACCAAAGGCGTGTACTTCATCATGATTACCATGGCGTTCAGTCAGATGGTGTACTTCACGTTTCTGAGCCTCGAAGAGTACGGCGCCGACGACGGGCTGGTCATTTACTCGCGCAGCGAGTTTCCCGAATGGCTCAGCATGGACGGCAGCACCAGCCTCTACTACTGGATATTCGGCCTGCTGTTACTTAGCCTGCTTTTTGTGCGGCGGCTGGTGCATGCGCGCTTCGGCCGCGTCATCGTCGGCTCCAAGTTCAACGAACAGCGCATGCAGGCGCTGGGATTCAATACCTATCGCTACCGCCTGGTGTGCTACATGATATCGGCGATGATGTGCAGCCTGGCGGGCATGCTGCTGGGTAACTTCACCGGTTTCATCAGTCCCGACATGATCGGCTGGGCGCGTTCCGGCGAACTGATTTTCATGGTGATCATCGGTGGAGCCGGCACCTTTTTCGGCCCGCTGGTCGGCACCATCGCGTTCGTGCTGCTGGAAGAATTCCTGTCGCTGATTACGGTTTACTGGCATCTGATTTTCGGCGTAATGCTGGTGGCGCTGGTGCTGTTCGGCAAGGGCGGTATCGACGGCTGGCTGAGCCTGCTGGATCGCAAGAGGGCCGGCAATGGCTGAGCAACTGCTGAAGATCCACCAGCTGAACAAGCATTTCGGCGGTATCGTCGCCACCGACAATGTCAACCTTGCGGTCGAACAGGGCCTGATTCACGCCATCATCGGACCCAACGGCGCCGGTAAGACCACGCTGATCGCTCAGCTGTCGGGCCAGATAAAACCCGACAGTGGCGAGATCGAGTTCGGCGGCCATAGCATCACCGGCTACAACACGGCGCGCCGCGCGCGCGAGGGACTGGCGCGCTCCTTCCAGATTACCAGCGTGGTGATGCCGATGACGCTGCTGCAGAACGTGATGCTGGCGGTGCAGGGAACCAGCGGGCATTCGTTTCGATTCTGGGCGCCGGTGCGCGAGGATCGCGAGATGGCGGCGGCGGCCATGGAAAGCCTGGCGGCAGTGGGTCTCGACGATCGCGCCGATCGCATCGCCGCCAACGTCTCCCACGGCGAACAGCGCCAGCTCGAAGTGGCGATGGCGCTGGCGATGAAGCCGCGCATGCTGCTGCTCGACGAGCCGATGGCCGGCATGGGCAAGGAAGAGGGCGCGATGATGGTCGATATCCTGAATTCGCTCAAGGGCGACATCACGATTTTGCTGGTAGAGCATGATATGGATGCGGTATTCAGCCTGGCGGACCGGTTATCGGTGCTGGTCAATGGCCACATCATCGCGACCGATACCGTGGACAACATCCGCAATAACCAGGAAGTACAAAAGGCTTACCTCGGCGATGGCCATGCTTGAACTCAGCAATGTCGAAACCTTTTACGGCACGATCCAGGCGCTGTTCGGCATGAGCCTGCGCTGTGAGCAGGGCGAGGTTACGACGCTGCTGGGGCGTAACGGCATGGGCAAAACCACGACCGTGGGTTCCATCATCGGTACGCTGGCGAGCCGTAGCGGGGAAATCCGCTTCGA